>OMSK01000042.1 GCA_900313725.1 uncultured Bacillota bacterium
AGCAGTAGATAAATTTGATGTATCTAAAGGATATAAATTTTCTACATATGCTACATGGTGGATTAGACAAGCTATTACAAGAGCAATCGCTGACCAAGCAAGAACAATTCGTGTTCCAGTACATATGGTAGAAACAATCAATAAATTAGCGCGTATTCAAAGACAAATGACACTAGAACTTAATAGAGAACCAAGTGAAGATGAACTAGCTAAAAAAATGAATATGCCAGTAGATAAAATAAGAGAAATATATAAAATTAGTCAAGACCCAGTATCATTAGAAACACCTATTGGTGAAGAAGATGATTCACATTTAGGTGACTTTATTAAAGATGAAAGAAATGTATCACCTGAAGAATATGCTACTAATGAGCTTTTAAAAGATGAAATAGCTGAAGTATTACAAACATTAACTGAAAGAGAAGAAAAAGTTATTAGATTAAGATTTGGACTTGAAGATGGAAAATCCAGAACACTAGAAGAAGTTGGGCAAATGTTTGGTGTTACAAGAGAAAGAATTAGACAAATAGAAGCAAAAGCACTTCGTAAATTAAGACATCCATCAAGATCAAGAAAATTAAAAGATTATATGGGTGACTAATGAAATTAACTAAAAGATTAAAAACAATATGTAGTTTAGTAGATAGTGGTAGTAATGTTATTGATATAGGATGTGATCATGGACTTATTGATATTTATTTAACCCAAAATAACAATAATAAATGTATCGCATCAGATATTAATGAAAATGCATTAGAATTTGCTAAAAATAATATTAAAAAATATCATTTAGAAGATAAAATATCAACTGTAATTAGTGATGGTTTAGAAAATATTGATATACCATCTAATAATACTATAATTATATGTGGTATGGGAACTACAACTATATTAAAAATATTAAATAATTCTAAAACAAAAAAAATAGATAATTTAATTATTCAATCTAATAATGATTTATATTTACTTAGAAAAAGTGTAACTA
Source organism: uncultured Bacillota bacterium (assembly GCA_900313725.1). Taxonomy (GTDB): domain Bacteria; phylum Bacillota_I; class Bacilli_A; order RF39; family UBA660; genus OMSK01. Next base: position 986 of record OMSK01000042.1, read on the forward strand.
AATTAGGTTTCTATATAGAAAAAGATATTAAAATAGAAGATAAAAATATTTTTTATACGATAATTAAATTTAAAAAAGGATACAAAAAATATAAATATTATGAATATTTATATGGTATAGATTTATCAAATTGTGATTATATTAATAATGAAATAAATAAAAATAATAAAATTATTAATATGTTACCTAAAAATAAATTTATAAAAAAAATATCTATTAAATTAAAAAACAGATATTTAAAGAAACATTTATAGTTTCTTTTTCTTATACAAAAAATTTGGGCCCATCATTATTATTTGTATTATTTTGTACAATATTATTATTTTTACTAGAAGATGGAGTATTTATGCGTTTAAATTCATTCATAACTTTAAACATGGTTTTAGCATTTTTCATAACAGGAGATACTTGTTTAACCAAAGGAATAGTTTGATTAACAATATTTAGTGTTTTTTGAGTACCAGAAAGTATTGAACTAAAATTTATTCCTTTTATTCCTCCAAATATCCTAGATAATAAACTTGGTTTTATTGCAGTATTAATATAGGGATACATATTATAGTATGGGTAGTAATAATTCATAAAATTACTCCTTTCTAAAATAGTATATGAAATAAATTAAAAAAGTTATCAAAATATAAAAAAAGGTTTCACATTTATAAAAAATATGATATAATTTTGATAGTGTAAATAATAAGGGAGATTGGATGGTGTTTTGTGTGCATAATATATTAAAAATTGCCTCATATCCATTTGTGGGTTTATATTTTATTATATATATTTTTGTTAAAATATTATTCGATTTTTCAAAATATGTTTTGAAAGGTATAGAGTATATTTTATATATATGTTCAAAAATATTAAAATATCCATTATTAGGTTTTATATTTATTTGTATTTTTGTAAAAAACATATTTAAATATGCTTTTTATGCTGTTTCAATACCATTTAGATTATTAATAAAACCTAAAGAAAATAATGATAATATTGATTCAGAAAATAATTCTGAAGATAAATTATCTACACCAAGTTTAGAAGATGATTTCTTAGCAAATTTTATAAAAGAAAGAAATGAAAAATATTATAAAGATTCAAAAATAACTCCTGTAGAAACTAAAAATACAGAAGAAACTAATGAAGAACCATTAACATTTGATGAAACACCAGTAGATACTAATATTATTAATGATTCTGATGTTTATTTAAATAAAAATATTAAAATTGAAAAACCATCAATTGGTCAAAAAATTAAAGCATTCTTTGCTCATTTATTTGGAGGATTTAGCAAAAAAAGTGATAAGATGTTTAAAAATAACATTTTTGCTAAAAACAGAAGAAATAAAAGAGATATGAATCAACAAGCACTATTAATTGATTTTGAAGGTGCAGATGCAGTAAAAAGTAATAAAAAAGTATTATATCAATTTATTGCAAGAGATAAAGATGGTAAAATAATTAAAGATTATTTTGATGCGTATTCTAAAGTAGAAGTACATTCATATTTACTTAGTGAAGGATATGAAGTATATAGTATTAAAACTAATAAATGGATTCAAGTAATGCATGCTGGTACTAATACTTCTAAAACTAAATTTAAAAATAAAGATTTGATATTCTTCTTAACTCAATTATCAACATACCTAAAAGCAGGTATTCCATTAGTTGAAGCATTAAGAATAATATCTCGTCAATATAAAAAGAAAAAATATATAAATATATTTAAATCAGTAATATATGAGTTATCAGTTGGTGAAAGCTTAAGTTCCGCTATGGAAAAACAAGGTAATGCTTTCCCAAGATTATTAATTAATATGGTTAAAACAGCTGAAATGACTGGATCATTACCAGAAGTATTAGATGATATGTCTGAATATTATTCAGAAGCAGAAGCAACTAGAAAACAAATGATTACTGCAATGACATATCCATCTATAGTAATGGTTTTCTCAATAGGTGTTATGGTATTCGTTATGATCTATGTTGTACCAAAATTTGTTGAGATATATGATACAATGGATACTGAATTGCCTGGTATAACAAAAGTTATATTAGGATTGAGTCATTTCTTAACTCATTTTTGGTATTTAGTTATTTTAGGTATAGTATTATTAATTGTACTTGTAATTACATCATACAAGAAGGTTAAGGGATTTAGAACAGCAGTACAATATGCTTTAATGAAAATGCCTGTATTTAAAAATGTTATTATTTATAATGAAGTAACAATGTTTACAAAGACATTCTCATCATTGCTTGCACATAATGTTCCAATAACAGACAGTATGGAAATATTAAATAAAATAACAAATAATGAAATATATAAAATGTTAATCTTAGATACTATTACAAATCTAGCAAAAGGTGGTAAAATATCTGATGCATTTAAAGATCACTGGGCTTTCCCTTTACCAGCATATGAAATGATTGTTACAGGAGAAGCAACAGGTGAACTTTCTGAAATGATGGGTAAAGTATCAAATTACTATCAAGAATTACATAAAAATGCCGTTACTAGAATTAAAACATTTGTTGAACCTGCACTTACAGTTTTCTTAACAGTTGGTGTTGGTATTATCTTGTTATCAATAATTATACCAATGTTTAACATGTATTCTGCAGTACAAGGCATGGAATAGGAGAAAATATGGAAATATATTATGCAACAGTATTCTTTATATTTGGTACATTGTTTGGGTCGTTTTATAATGTAGTTGGTTATCGTTTACCTAGAGGAGAATCAATTGCATATCCACCTTCACATTGTCCTAAATGTGGACATAGATTATCACCATTAGAATTAATTCCAATTTTCTCTTTTTTGTTTCAAAAAGGGAAATGTAAAAACTGTGGTGATAAGATATCATGGTTTTATTCAATATTTGAATTTACAACAGGTGTATTATTCTGTGTAAGTTATTTAGTGTTTGGATTTTCGATTGAACTTGCAATAGCTTTAACATTTATTTCAATGCTATTAATTGTGATAATAAGTGATTATCAAACAATGACAATTCCAGATGAATTATTAGCGTTTTGTGGTCTATTATTAATTATAGAATTATCAATTAAAAATGGATTAAATGTAGGTGAAAACATATTAGATGGTATAATTATGTTTTCAATAATGTATTTAATAAAAATATTAGGTGATAAGATTTTTAAAAAAGAATCAATGGGTGGGGGAGATATTAAGCTAATGTTTATATATGGTTTAGTCCTTGGATGGCCTTTATCATGTATATCTATATGTTTAGCATCTTTCATAGGTTTACCTATATCACTAATAATGATTAAAAAAACACATGATCATGAGATTCCATTTGGACCATTTTTAGCTATTGCTGCAATAATACTTGTTATATTTAAAATAGACTTTAATACAATAATAAATTGGCTAACAATTAAATAGCCTTTTTTTATTGATTTAATAATTAAATGGTGCTATAATATTTGTAATTTTTTAAAGGGAGGTAATATATGGAATTTTATGATGAAAAAAAAAAAAAAAAATATTATGAGGATTTATTAATAAATACAACAAATAAACATAATAATAAAATAGAAAATTTTAATCATTTAGTATCTGATTGTGATAAAACATTAGAAAGTTTAAAAAACGATAAATATGTACAACAATACATTGAACTTTTAAATATTGATTCTGTATTAAGATATATTCATGTATTAGGTATCAAACAAGATTATATTAAAAGAATAGAAGAAGAAAATAATGATTATAGAAGAAATATTCGTTATTGTTGTAACCATAACAGTGCATTATTAATAGAAAAGAAAAGAACTATTAATAAATGTTATTGTTTAAAATGTCAAAGTGAGCAATTATTAGAAGATTCTAAATCGATTATTGATATAAATAGAATACCAGATGAAAATGATATTAGAAATATTCAAGATTTTTATAATAATTTGGTTAAAGATAATTTTAGTGTAGATGAAATTAATTTTAAAATTGCAAATACATTTACATCATCAAATGAAAAATTTTTATATAAAGAAAAAGCATCAAAATGATGCTTTTTCTATTTTTTCATATATTGTTTTTAATGATTTTTCATATTTACTAGTTTCTTTTGGAATATAATATTTTTTACCTTTTAGTTCTTTAGGTAAATATTCTTGTTTAACAAAACTATTAGGGTAATTATGAGGATATTTATAGTCCTTAGAATTTGTTTTTATATGATCTGGTATATTACCTATATTTCCTTTGTTAATATCATTTAAAGCATTATCTAAAGCAATATGACCACTATTAGATTTTGGAGATAAAGCCATTTCAATAATCATATCTCCAAGAGGAATACGAGCTTCTGGGAGACCTAATCTTTCACAAGCATTAATACATGCATCAACTTTAGGACCAATACTAGGATTTGCAAGTCCAATATCTTCGTAAGCAATAACAGTCATTCTTCTATAAATAATATCTAAATCTCCAGCATCTATTAATCTTGCTAAATAATGTAATGATGCATTAACATCGCTACCTCTAATTGATTTTTGAAAAGCACTTATTACATCATAATGTCCAGATTCATCATTATCATAAAATGAAACAGGTTTATTATTTATATTTTTAATAATATCTAATGTAATATGATAATCACTTGTAGAATAATAAGCAACTTCTATTAAATTATAAGCATACCTTAAATCTCCATTTGAAATATTTGATACATGTTCAATAACATTTTTATCAATTTTAATATTAGGAAGAATTTTATTCTTATTTATTTTATTTAACGCTTCCATAACATCATCTGAACTTAATGATTTTAATTCAAATATTTGACATCTTGATCTAATAGCAGGATTAATTTTATGATATGGATTTGAAGTAGTCATACCAATTAAAGTAATTAAACCATTTTCTAGATATGGTAGAAGTAAGTCTTGTTTATCTTTATTTAAACGATGAATTTCATCCATAAGTAAAACAATTCCATTATACATTTTAGCTTCTTCAACAACAACTTCAAAATCCTTTTTATTATTAATAACTGCATTCATTAAACGATATTTAAGTCCCAGTTCATTAACTATTGCTAAAGCTAATGTAGTTTTACCAATTCCAGGGTTTCCATATAATATCATTGAAAATAATCTTTTATTATTAACTAAATTTCTAATAACTTTATTATCACCAATTAAATGTTTTTGTCCAATAACATCATCTAATTTATTTGGCCTTAAAAGTATAGCTAATGGTTCCATATAATCACCTATACACATTTTAACATATTTTACCCATTATTTTAATAAAATACTTAAAAAAAAGTCGAAAAAGTGTTATAATTAAAAGGGTAGATGGTATGGAATATATAGAAGAATATTTAAAATATTTGCTTATTGAAAAGAAGTATAGTGACAATACTATTAAGTCATATAAAAATGATTTAAATGAATTATATGATTATAATAAAAATATAATAAATTTAAATAAAAAGGATATATTAAATTTTATAGACAAAAATAAAGATAAAAATAGTAAAACACTTGCTCATTTTATCACAACATTTAGAAGTTTTTATAAATATTTAGAAAGAGAAAATATAATAAAAGAAAATCCTATTTTAAATATCTCTCAACCTAAAATAACTAAAACATTACCTAAAGTATTATCAGTAGAAGACATAGATAAAATATTAGATATAAAACTTGTTACAAAGCAAGATTATCGTAATAAAGCAATGCTTGAATTAATGTATTCTACTGGTATTAGAATAAGTGAATTAATAAATATTAAAATGCATGAATTAAATATTAATAATTGTACTTTAAAAGTAATGGGGAAGGGCTCTAAAGAAAGAATTATTCCTATTGGAGATTATGCATTAAATTATTTAAATATATATCTAAATGAATATAGGCAACAATTCATAAAGAAAAATACAGATTATGTATTTTTAAATCCAAGTGGTAATAGATTAAGTAGACAATCATTTTTTAAAGTGATAAAAAAAATAGCACATGATAAAAATATAAAAACTGAATTTTCACCACATACATTAAGACATAGTTTTGCAACTCATATGTTAGAAAATGGGGCTGATTTAAGAACAATACAAGAACTACTTGGACATAGTGATGTTTCAACAACACAAATATATACGAATGTTTCAAATAAATTTGTAGAGGATAATTATAAAGACTATCATCCTCATAGTTAGGAGGTAAATATGGAATTTGAAAATAGTCACAAACTAAAAGGATATTTAGAAAGTGAAAGTAAAAGATTAAATATTCATAGTAACTATGCTTATACTTATTATTTTATTAGAAAATTCTTAGAAATACTATATAGAGAACACAGTGATATTTTTATGGTTAAAGGAAGTATAAGCCAAATGGCACATACATTAAAATTAACAAGAGCAATTACTGATGCGGATTTAGCTTCAAACATTGACTTAATAGATGCATCATACATATTAGAAAAAACAGTTAAAAAAAATGAGGATGAAATAAAATTTAGTATTAAAAATCGTTTTACAACAACAAATAATACAATAAATTTTAAAATATTATGTAATTATGGTCATATACAACAATTAATTAAAATAGATTTAAAACATCAAGAATCTTGTGATATGGTAAAAAAAGAATTACCTGTAATAATGAAAAAAGACATATCATTTGATATTTCAACATATCCCTTAGAAATGCATATAGCAACAAAATTATATATATTACTTAGAAATACTGATAAAACAATTAGTATTAGTAAAGAAAGAAGAAGATTAAAAGATTTCTATGATTTACATTTTTTACTTCAAACAAATTATAATGAAGAATTATTATGTAAATACTTTGATGAAATATGCAAGCAAAGAAATGATATAAATTTAGATTTAGTTGATTTAGATTTATTAAATGATAAATTTATTGATACTAATCAAGATTTATATTTATCAGATAAAAAAAGATATGGATTTTCTGATATTGAATTTAAGGATTTAGTATATGAAACAAAAGATGAATTAGGAAAAAGAATTAGATAGGAGAATAAAAATGTTTAAAAGAGTATTTTTAATAGTATTAGACTCATGTGGGGTTGGAGAAGCAAAAGATGCAGATAAATATAATGATTTAGGAACAAATACATTTCTACATGCTACAAATGCTGTAGAACAAGATTATCCTAATTTACGTAAGTTCGGTTTCTTTAATCTAGCAAATAACAATGAAGATGACGAAACAATCGCTTTCTATACAAAAGGATTGGAAAGAAGTAATGGAAAAGATACATTAACTGGCCATTTAGAAATGATGGGAGTTATAACAGAAAAACCATTTAAAACATTTCCTAATGGATTTCCTAAAAAACTTATTAATGAAATTGAAAAAATTAGTAATAGAAAAGTAATTGGTAATTGTGTAGCATCAGGTACTGAAATAATTAAAGAATTAGGAGATCAACAAATAAAAACAGGTGATTTAATAGTATATACATCTGCTGATTCAGTACTTCAAATTGCGGCTCATGAAGAAGTAATTCCACTTGATGAATTATATAGAATATGTGAAGAAGTTAGAAAAATAACTTTAAAAGATGAATGGAAAGTTGGAAGAATAATCGCCAGACCATATATAGGTAGTAATGGTGAATTTACCAGAACACCTAATAGACATGATTATGCCTTAAATCCAGCACATAAAACTGCTTTAGATACCTTAAAACAAAACGGATACGATATAATATCATTAGGTAAAATAAGTGATATATTTAACAATTGCGGTATTACTAAATATTCAAAAACAAAAGATAATTTAGATGGTATAAAAAAAATATTAAAAGTAGAAGATATGGAATTTAGTGGTCTATGTTTTGCAAATTTAAATGATTATGATTCAAAATATGGACATAGAAGAGATCCAATAGGATATGCAAATGCATTAAAAGAATTTGATAATTATATTCCAAATATTATTGATAAATTACATGATGATGATTTACTTATTATAACTGCTGATCATGGAAATGATCCAACATATATAGGAACTGATCATACAAGAGAAAATACACCTATAATTTTCTATCATAAAGGTATTACTGAAGGAAAAAGATTAGAAGATCTAGATTGTTTTCAAAAGATAGGCTATACTATATTAGATAATTTCCATTTAAGTAATGAAGAAAGTATTTTAAATAAAATAAGAGGTAATTAATGAAGAAAAAAATATTTATTGTTGTAATACTAATATTATTAATATGTTTAGTTGGAATTACAATTAAATGTATTAATAAAGAAGATAAAATCAATTTTAAAGAAAATATAACTATTAATATAGGAGATAAAGTACCAACTATAAAAAAATATACTCCTATTAAATATCAAGAAAAAACCCAAGATATTGAAATATCTTGGAAAGATATGAATTTAGAAGATGAAAAAATATATAATGTTGGTATATATCGTGGAACATTTATATATAAAAAAGAAAAATATAATGTTAAATTAACTGTTAAAGATAATAAAGCTCCAATAATAGAAGGAGTAAATAATATTGAAATATTTATTGATGATAAGGTAGATTTTTATAAAAATATTAAAATTACAGATGATTCAAAAGACGAAATATCTAAAAAAATAGTAGGGGAGTATGATTTATCTAAAAAAGGTGAATATAACTTAAAATATGTAATAAAAGATAAAAGCAATACAACTGAAAAAGAATTTAAATTAATTGTAAAAGAAAAACCTGTAGTTCAAAAACCAGAAACAATACCAGAAGCAACAAATAATAAACAAGTTCCTAAAACTACATCAAAAGGATATACAGTAGAACAAAAAAATGGTGCTTATTATATAAATGGTATTTTAGTTGCTAATAAGTCTTACTCATTATCCAATACCTATAATCCAGGCGGTTTATTATCAGTATTTATGAATAATTATAACAATATGAATAATGATGCTAAAAATCAAGGAATTAATTTAAGAATTATAAGTGGTTTTAGAAGTTATGATAAACAAAAAACACTTTATAATAATTATGTTGCTCGTGATGGAAAGATAGCTGCAGATAGATATTCAGCAAGAGCTGGTCATTCTGAACATCAAACTGGTTTGGCAGCAGATATTAATAGTTTAGAGCAATCATGGGAAAATACCAAAGAAGGCAAATGGTTAAATGATAATTGTTATAAATATGGATTTATCATAAGATATCCTAAAGGAAAAGAATCAATAACTGGATATATGTTTGAACCATGGCATATAAGATATGTAGGAGTAGAAGTTGCTACTGCATTATATAATAATGGTAATTGGTTAACACTAGAAGAATATTTAGGAATAGATAGTAAATATTAAAAGCACAAATATAGTGCTTTTTATTTTGCTGATTTCATATACTTTATTGGTGATTTTATGTCTTATATATATATTTCATTTATTTTAACAATAATTGCGGGATTTTCGACTATTATAGGCTATTTTTCAATATATATTAAAAATAATAATATAATTATAAAATCACTGTCATTTTCTTCATCAGTTATGCTTTTTATATCACTATTTGATTTAATACCACAAACATATAGTTTATTAAATAATACTATTAAAATAATACCATTATTATTAATTATTTTAATTTCGATTAATATAGGGATAATAATATCATTATTAATAAAAGATTCAATACCAAATTCAAATGATTTATTATATAAAGTAGGGATAATATCCATGATTTCAATAATAATACATAATATTCCTGAAGGAATGGCTACTTTTATATCAACTAATACTAATATTAATTTAGGAATAAAACTTACAATAGCAATTACATTACATAATATTCCTGAAGGTATTAGCATTGCTATTCCAATATATTATTCTACTAAATCAAAATTAAAAGCATTTGTATATACAGCATTATCAGGAATGTCTGAATTAATAGGTGCATTAATAGCATACTTATTTATAAAACCTAGTAATATAATGTTAGGTATATTATTTTCTGTAATAGCAGGAATAATGATCCATATATCAATAAAAGAACTATTACTTACATCATTATCTTATAACAAAAGAAAATATACTTATATTTACTTCATAATAGGCCTTATATTCATTATTTTATACAAAATAGTAATAGAGTAGGGTAGAACAAAAAAAGAGGGGAAATTCCTCTTTTTTGTGGGTTATCTTAATTCAAAAGAATGTTCATCATTTTCATCTAATTGAAATGATTTAGATTCATTAGAAAAACCTATATCATTGGATTTATCATTCATTTTGTTTTTAGATTTGTTTGAAACTTTGTTACAATCATTAACTTTATTATTCATTGCTTTTGATTGCATCTTATTACTTTTCTTCATAACTATCACCCATTATTAGTATGGATATATATAAATATATTATAAATGGTAAAAAATGTAAAAATAGGGGATGTATTTTTAAAATTCACTTCCCCTACTTATTTTTTACAAAAATGATGTAATCACTATGTTTCGTATCTTGCATCGAGATATCATTTAATGTATAGTTGTTCATCTGGATACATAATTACATTTCATCATTTGCATCGACAATCTATTTAACATATGATTATCCATATCAATACAACAATATAATATAATGAAGTGTTGTAGAATGCATTGATAATAATATATATGTATAATTATTCATTAAATAATAAATAATAATATACATAAAAGATAAGTTGATCATAGATATAATAATTTACAATTTATTATATTTTTAATACTAATTATCATAATAATTATATTAAGATATATTAGAAAGTAGATAGTATGAAAGATAGATGTATGATACATATCTAATATAATTCAAAATACAAAAGTTAACATAATATATATTATCGGAAGTTTTAAAATGATGTATCATAATACTTTTTTAGCTTCTTTTTTATTGATTATATATATCTATAACTATATGGATTATTATGTATAATTATATGGGTTTTTATACTATTTTATTAATACTCTCTATGTTCTTTAAAATAAATTTTTATAAGTATATCTTAATATATAATTTAATAAATATTTATTTATAACTTATTCAAATATTCTTCCCTACTCCTTATATATAAATATAAAAAAAACAAGCTATTACTTGCTTTCATTATAATTAATTTCATCATAGTTAGTAAATTTTTTTAATGTACTTACCATACTTATTATAGTTATAACACCAAATATCGCAATTATTAATAATCCAATAGGTGCTTTTATTTCTTTATTATTCATTATGATAAATTACCTCTTGATTCAATTTCAGTTATTTTTTCATATACTTCTACAGCATTTGTATCATTTATTTCTGTATATCCTAATTCTTTTAAAGCTTGTATTTTTAATGAATTTAATGCCATAGTTCTACCTATTTTTTCTTCACGACGTAATTCAATCTTATCGACAAATCTTTGGTGAGCTGTTGATATTTTACTAGGAGAAACTCTATTACTACTGTATAATGTCATAGCACTAAACATAATACTTTCAAATTTATATTGTTCTTCTTCATTAAATACAAATTCAAGTGGTTTTGTATAACCTGTTGATTTTGATACATAACCTAATATATATTTTAATTCTTTTGTACTATCAATTGATTGAATAAAATTGTATAAATATAATAATATATTATGATTTACTTCACTATCTTCTTCTATTCTTTCTTTTAATAAGTCAATAATATTAGCAAGTAATTGTTTATTTTCATCATTTAAACCACTATAAATATCTTCTGATGAAATATCTTCTGTTTTAGATGAATTATTAAATAATGTTTCAATACGTGATTCTACTTCTAATATATAATCTGTATCTACTTTAATAGTATCAATTTCTTCAGCATTTTTTATACCTAATAAATTTAATAATAATACTTTTTTATCCTTTGGCCATTTATTAATATCATCCAATTCTAAATAATTATAAATCATTTGTCTAGATACACCTAAAAACTTTGCTAATTTAACTTTAGAGATTCCTAGTTCATGTAATATTTCATTTAATCTTTCCATCTTAAATGCCTCCTATAATAATTATACCAAATACACTTCAAGTGTCAAGTGTAAAGTAAAAGTATAGTATTATAAATACCATACTTTTTCATCATTTTTTCTAACCTCTTTTATAACTCCCCCACCTAGGCATTCTTCACCTAAATACAATACACAAGCTTGTCCAGGAGTAACTGATTTTACACCTTGTGGGTACTTTACAAGTATTTCACCATTATCCATGTAAACTAATTCTACATCATTATCTTTTTGTCTATATCTAAATTTAGCACTACATTTTGTTGGTCTTTCATCAGATATGAAATTTACTTGATCTATTATACATGAATCAGAATATAAATAATCATTTTCATCGCCATCAGCAACGTATAAAATATTATCTTTAACATTTTTACCAACTACAAACATTCTGTCTTCATTACCACCTAAATTTAATCCTCTTCTTTGGCCTATAGTATAATACATTAATCCATTATGAGTACCAAGCACTTCATCAGTTTCAATATTAACTATATTACCTGGTATATTAGGTAAATAATTTTTTAAGAATTCTTTAAAATTTCTTTCTCCTATAAAACAAATACCTGTAGAATCTTTTTTAGAAGCTGTTATTAAATCATGTTTTTTAGCAATTTCTCTTATTTCAGCTTTAGTTAATTCTCCAACAGGAAATAAAACGTTTTGTAATTGTTCCTTAGATACTTGAGATAAGAAATATGTTTGATCTTTATTATTATCTACACCTCTAAGTAATTTTCCGTCTTTAAGTCTTGCAAAATGACCAGTTGCTATATAATCAGCACCAAGTTTTTTTGCTTCTTTAGCAAACATATCAAACTTAATATATTTATTACACATTATATCAGGATTTGGTGTTCTATAATGTTTTAATTCATCTAAAAAATAAGTAAATACATAATCCCAATATTCTTTTACAAAATCAATTCTTTTTAAAGGAATACCAATTTTTTTACATACCTCTAAAGCATCATTATAATCTTGTTCTTGAGGACAAATATTTTCATTTAAAGTTGGATTACCTAATGTATCATTATTTAAATTAGCATCCCAATTTCTCATAAATAATCCAATTACTTCATAACCTTGTTCTTTTAATAGTAAAGCTGAAACACTACTATCTACTCCACCACTAATACCAACTACCACTTTCATACTTTCACCTTCTTCTACGCTTTTTTTATACAATAAGATTCCGCAATTTTATTTAATTTTTTTTCATCTATTAAATCTGTATATATTATATTTGAACTAACATAAGAGTTTATTTTATCATTAAAATCTTTTCCATATTCATCATATATTTCTTGATATAGTACATATGAAGCATTCTCTACATTTACAATTTCAAAATCAACTTGATCAAATTCTGCTAAGCAATTATTAAATGGACTTATAAATGATTTTTTATCACCTTTAACTAATTTCAAATTTCTTTTATTAATCTTGCCATCTGTTTGAATATTCCATTTTAATCCATACAATAAACCACAGAAATTATTTGTTCCATCTATCAAAAAATAATTTCTATTTGGATTACTTATAAAATATTTTAGATTTATGTAATTAAAACATATATTTTTTTTAATATTACAATAGGATTTTATTATATTGTTTATATTCTCTCTAGCATGATTTGTAAAATTATTATTAATAACATAATATGGTTCATTGGAAGAATTAAATTCATATAAATAACCACATTTTACATAAACATCTAATATTTCATCTAAACTTGTTAAAGATGGAAATAAAGAACCATATTTCTTATCTTTTGAAAAATAATATAATTGTTGTTCAATATCATTTTTATTAAAAATATTAATATTATTATTTTTAAATTCGTTTAAAAAAGAATTTACTATTTCAAAAGTTGTTGAAATTTTCATGTAATCACTTCCATAAATATAATAGAAAAAAATAAGGAAAAAATCAATATTTTTCCTTTATTTTATTAAAAATAACAGTCTTTTCATGATATTTGGTAATATAAATGACTCATATATACCAGTTATTAAGATTCCAATTATAATAAATAGAAAAACCTTAATATATTTATTTATAATTAATTTAAAATTAATATTCTTTTTCTTAATTATTGAATATATTAATAATACAGAAAAATTTAAACTATAATATACCAAGATAGTAAACAAAAACATATTAATTATATTATGAGGAATAATATAAACAATTGAAAATATACATCCTTTTAATCTATAGGTTAAAACAAAAGAAACACATGTAAAACCTAAAACAAAATTCTTTAAAAAATAGTAAAAGATATTAATTGGTAATCCTATTACTGATATACCAAGTAACCATATTACTATTATAAATAATAGATTATTAAACATAGTATTTTTAAATATATCCAAATAATTAGTATTATTTAAATTTTTAACAAATGATTCTATATATTCTTTCACTAATGTCTTATCTGTTTTAGATATAATCAAAATAAATATACAACCAAATATAAATCCTATAATAGAAATTCCTATTAAAAATCTTAGTGCTTTTTTATTTAAATTAAACTGTTTTCTTACTTTATCTAAATATTTCATATAATTTCACCTAATAAATTATATTTAATTTTTAAATAAATATTCCATTTTTACTAAATTTATATTATAATTATTGTGGTGAGTAAAATGAGTAAACCACAAAAAAAAGCAAGTACTGGAGCAAGAGTTTTAGCAATATTTATGCTTCTTGCGATTACAATTTCTATACTTGCATCTATATTTGCTTATATGATTTAATAACATATAGGCTTTTTTTATACATTTTTATGCAATACATGATTTATTCCATTACCGATTATATCGGCTAATTTTTCAATAATAAAATCAATTTCTTTAGGTGTAACCATTAAATTATATCCTATTGGATTTAACACTTCAAATATTAAATTTTTTATTTCTTCATTACTAAAGTATCCCAGTAATCCCATTAATTCTAATTTATCATCTCTTGTTACTTCAATATCTTCTTTTAAGTAATTAATACTACTACTTACTGTTAATTTACTCATAGGATTATTTTGATATTTTTTATTAAAAGCATAGTGTCTTTGCATATATTTTATTGTATCAGATACAATTATACTAGCATCTACAACTGTAGGAACACCAATCGCAATAACAGGTATTTTTAATACATTTTTACTTATTTCTTTTCTACTATTACCTACTCCACTTCCAGGATGAATTCCTGTATCAGTTATTTGAATTGTTTTATTTACTCTATCAATAGATGAAGAAGCAAGAGAATCAATAGCTATTAAATAATCAGGTTTTACAGTATTAATTAATTCTTTTATTAAATCACTTGTTTCTATTCCAGTACTTCCAGTAACACCTGGTATAAATGAAGAAACAATATTAAATCCATCTTCTAATTCTCCTAAATCATATAAATGTTTTGTAACAATTATATTATCAATTGATAAAGGTCCTAAACTATCTGGTGTTGATTTAATATTTCCTAAGCCAATAATCAAACATGATTTATTAAATAAATTCAATTTATTTAATAAACTATTTAATTCATTACTAAATATCTCTTTTACTTTTTCTTTATTATTATAATCAGTTATATCTTTAAAACTAATAGTAATATAATTACCTTCACATTTATTTATAATTCTTGCTTGTTTTTTATTTAGATATATCTTATTAATAGTTATATCATCAATTATTTGTTCATTTTTATCTAATTTATCTATTTCATCTATACCTTTTGTCTCGTCTATTAAATCTGTTCTTATATCATATTTTTTTAAATCTATTTCATGATTCATATAATCACCAGTAATATTTTTACCAAAATTATACTTTTTATTTGCATTTTCCTTTATTTTTTGATAAAATGGTAGTGTTAATGACTTGGAGGTGAAATTTATGCCAAATATGAAAAACGCTAAAAAAGCAGTTAAAACTATTGAAAAGAAAAGAATTATTAATAACAATTACAAAGCTAGTATGAAAACAGCTATTAAAAATGTAGAAAGAGCTGTTGCTTCTAAAGATAAAAAAGCAGCTGAAGAAGCATTAAAAGTAGCTATTGTTAGAATAGATAAAGCTGCAGCTAATAAAGTTGTTACTGCTAACTTTAAAGCTCGTCAAAAATCAAGATTAACTACAAAAGTAAATGAAATGAAATAAAATGTCTAATAAGACATTTTTTATTTATATTATTAATTTATTATGCTATAATAATAATATGGTGATAATATGAAAAAATTCTTTAGTTTTATATTTTTATTAATATTATTATTTGTTGTTTATTTATATAGAACTGATATTACTAAATATATTATCTACAACTATATTTATAAAAAAGATATAAAAATACCAGAATCTAATGATTATAAGAGAGATTATGATTTTGGTTATATAAAAAATACTGATAATTTTTATCCTAATAATAAACAAGAATTATACAATGTATTTTATACAATATTAAATAACGGATACGAAGATTTTACATTCTATTGTGGTAAAGAATATTCTTCATGTACTAAAGATATTAAAGAAATAACTAATCATGATAATCAAATATTATCAACTATTAATAATTATGTTCATCCATACAACAGTTATAATACTATAAGTGTTAATATTAATAATTTAGGGCGTGTAAATGTTAAAGTACAAAAATTATATACAAGTGATGATATATATAAAATTAATAATGAAATAGATAAAATATTAAACCAAATTATTAAGCCTAATATGACTGATAAAGATAAAATCAAAGCAATTCATGATTACATCATAAATAATACTATTTATGATAAAAAATGGGTTGATTTAAATGATAAAACAGCAAGATCTAATATGGCATACGGACCATTATTTAATAAAACAGCTTTATGTGGTGGTTATACTGATTTAATGGAATTATTTCTTGAAAAAATAAATATTAAAAGTTTCAAAATAGCAAGTGAAAATCATATATGGAATTATATTTATATAGATAATGAATGGAAACATCTTGATTTAACATGGGATGATCCAGTTACTAATACTGGTAAAAATTTATTAAAATATGATTATTTCTTAATTAATACAATTCAATTAGAACAAAAGAAAGATAAAAACCATATATATAATAAGAATTTATATATTGAAGCACAATAAAAAGAGGATTATACCTCTTTTTTTAAATATTTTAATGCATCATCAAATGTTTTAACTTTAACTAATTTTATCTTATAATTGTACTTATCTTTTAATTTTTTTGCTTCCTTATAATTTCCTACAGGAACAAAGAATATGTCTGCTTTTCTTTTAACAGCGCCTCTTAATTTATATTTAACTCCATCAATTTCCCCTATCGATCCATCTTCTTCAATAGTTCCTGTACCTGAAATTACTTTACCATGAGTTATATCTTCTTCAGTTAATTTATTATAAATAACTAAAGTTGTCATTAATCCACCAGATGGACCAAATTCATCCTTTTTATATTTTATTTCTATCTTAGGTTTTGTTTCTATGACTCTATCATATGAAAACATAAATCCAACTTTTTTTTCTTTATCTACAATACCATATTTATTATAATTTTTATTATTATTTTTAACTTCAATATTTAATCTATCACCAATATTATGACTAGTAATTATTTTTTTTAATTCTTCTCTACTTGTTATTTTAATACCATCAACACTTATTATTTCATCTCCTATTTTAAGATCTGTATTAGCATTTTCTCCTATATATGTAACAACTATTTTTTGAGATAAAATATTATATTCTTTTCCAGCTTTTTCATATGCTTTTATAATGGCTGTATCATTTGCTTCTTTTAACATTATCTTTCCTCTAAAATCAGAATCTTTTTGTGATTCATTACCAGGTAATACAACATCTTTTTTTAAAATATCATAATCTTTATTTATTTTAGCGTATAAATATAGTGGTATAGTCGCATCATATTCAGAAACAAATGTCATATTTATACTACCTTTTGATTTATATTCATCTTCTATTTTATATCTATCATTTATATTTATTAAATCTCCTGGTCCTTCAATATAATAAGGTAATTTAATTGTAAATAATAAATATATTGATATTATTATAATTATAAAAGCTATATAATTTTTTATTTTTTTCATATTTATCCCTCATCTAAATATATGTTTTCAAATAAATTATATCATATTTTCATATATTATAATATGAAAAAATTTATTATGTTTACACTTATTATTATAAGTATATTAGTACTTATCAATTCAAATATTGTGATAAATTCAATAATATATTCTACTAAAATATTTAATAATAAAATATTTCCATCATTATTTCCATTTTTTATATTATCTGAATTATTAATTAATTATGGATTTATAGAATTTTCATCAATATTATTTAAACCATTAATGAAATTATTTAAGATTAATTCTAATTGTTCTTTTATATTTGTAATGAGTATGATATCAGGTTTTCCATCAAGTGCGAAATATACAAAAGATTTATATGATAAAAAATATATTAATAGTTTAGAAGCAACTAAAGTTTTAACATTTACACATTTTTCAAATCCATTATTTATATTAGGATTTATATCGTTAATTTTAAATAAAAAAATAGGACTATATATTTTAATTATTCATTATTTAACAAATATTATAATTGGTTTAATATTTAGAAAAATCATTAAAACTGATATAAATACAAATAATAAAATAAATAATAATTATCAATCTTTTTCCAATGTATTATCAAATTCAATTATTAATGGTTTTAAGACCCTTTTTTTAATATTGGGAACTATGATAGTATTCTTAACTATTACTAACCTAATTAATAAATATATAGGCTTAAATCCGTTATTAAAAGGTATATTTAATGGAATGCTTGAAATGACAGGTGGTATTAATACAATAAGTAATTTAAATATATCTTTAAAAATAAAATCTACATTAATTGGTATGATATTATCATTTGGTGGTATTAGTGTTCATATGCAGATAAAAAGTATTATAAGTAATACAGATATAAAATATTATCCATATTTAGTAGCAAGAATATTACATTCTGCATTAACAGGATTAATTATTTTTAATTTATATGATTTAATAATAAAAACATAGTTTTACCTATGTTTTTTTACTATTGTTTTTGTGCCATTAAAGTAATCAATATTTTCATCACACCACTCTTTAGTAGGCTCATTACCTGCTCCAAAAGCATCAGTCAAATCAATTACTCCAACTCCATCTACGTATGTTTTATCAGTTGTAACTGCACAATTTATTGAAATATTTCTATCTTCTGTAGCTTCTGAAGTATAAATTACACTTCCTTTTACCCATCCAACTTGTTTTTTTATATCAAAAGTAATATTTGAATTATTTCTACTATTAACATCACTACTTATTCTTTGTGAAGTTGTTGAATTAGTATATCCAGATAAGAAATAATAATACTTATGTCCTTCAATAAAATGAATAGATTGAGCTATAAGATTTTTTGAATTAGTATCATTAGAAAGTCTTTCAATAGATTTATTACCAAACTTCTTATAAAGTGTATTAGATGTATGAATAGTTGCAGAAGGATCAAGATAATTATATTTTTCCCAATTATTTAAGCCATTTTCAAATGAACCATTTTTAACTAAATTAGTTATATTATATTCTTTAGCCCATACTCCTGTTAATGTATGACTATTATTTCGTGTTACTTTTGTTCCACTATCAACTAATGAAATATCATTAATTCCTCCATTAACACCCTTGTTAAATTTACCTGTACCTTTATTAGTATAGAATTTACCTTCTATAGTTTCATATAATCCAATTTCACTATCACTTTTTCTATAA
>OMSK01000064.1 GCA_900313725.1 uncultured Bacillota bacterium
CATATTTTTTATAATCATTAATTACTACTTCTTCTATTTTTTTATTTATTTCTTCCCTACTTTTTCCTTCTACTTCTTTTAATTCAGAAAAATACTTTAAAGTATAATTATGTACATCTAATGTTCCATTATCTTCAAAATATGCCCATTTAATTGTTTCTACATTATTACCCATAGGCATTGGTTTAAATACTATTTTTGGATATTTCATATAATCACCTACTTAATTTTCTTCTTATAAAAATTAACAACTTCTTCATTTGGATTATATTGAATAATTGTTTTTATATATTCTTTAAATCCTAAATGAAAATAAATTTGAATATTTCTAACTTCTCTAGGTTCAACACCTAAGCAAGCTTCTATATATCCTTTTTTTATTAAATCATTTTCTACAAAATTATATAGTTTTTTAAAATAACCATTTCCTTCATATTCTTTATCAGTTCTAAAAGCAGCTAAATAAGCCATATTATCATTTAATAATCCTGATGAATCATCTATATCACCAATAAATGCTTCTTCTTTAATATACACAGTTATTTCGCAAATACTCTTATTATTTAAAAATCCAAGATATGATATAGAATTATTTTCATCATAATTTTTAAGTGCCATTTCTTTAAATCTTTTCCATTCATCTTTACCAGGATGGATATTAATTAAATAATCCCATCTACTAATTAGTTCATCTCTTGTAGCTATTTTACATATATAATTTTCCATTATATTACCCCCTTATTAATATTTTCTACTTTTTAAAGATTCATCTTTTAACATTCTTATATCATACTTTTTCATTTCCTCTTCCGTACAATAACCAATATAAGCATATGTACCTTCTAATTTATCAGGATTTAATCCATATACAGTCATTCTAGAATGACCTTCTATAATTAGATATTTTTCATCATTGCAAGTTATTAATATAATTGGAGGAAAACTATCAATATTTTTAATACCATCTATAAATGGTTGATTAGATACTTTAAAAATTTCTCTACCTTCTTTTATTGTTTTAGCAGCTTCTAATGGCTTTGATGTATTATTAGATAATTCATTCCAATAATCATAATCAATATAATATATTTTATCTATATCCTCTTTAGATAATTTTACATAATCCCATTCATATATTGTTGGAAAATTTTCAAATAATTCTTCATCTGGATAACCTCTATATTCTTTCATTATTTTTAATCTTTCTAAATTTTCTTTTTTATTTGTAAGATCTCCATTACTAATAATATTTGAATTTAAATTTAGTTTTATTAAAGCATTTCTTAAATCTTCATTAAATCTATTTGAATTAAATTCACCTTTTAAAAACTCTAGTATCATTTCTTCTTCAGTTATTTTATTTATTCTTTTCATATTATCATTCCTATCTAGAGTTTTTTACATACAAAAAAACTCCCTTAATAGAGAGTTAATACACAAAGAAGCTATATAAATTATATTTTTATACAGTTAAAGAAAGTGTGATTAACCCACTATTATTATTTACTATATTTATTATAACATTATTTCTTACATTTTGCATAATTAATCACACTCCTTTCCGTTAGTAATTGATTTTATATTAAAAAAAATGTTTTGTCAACACATTTTTATCAGAAATAAAAATACAAACATTTTTTTGTGTTTTATATTACACTAGTAGTATACTTTATATAGGAACATTTAATAGTTGGGTGTCTACCAAATCTCTTATAGAGAGGAGGTTTGATATGATGAACAAACGGATTTTTGTAATAAAAATTCTAAGATACATCTGTATCATTTTATCACTTCTTACCTTAATGGTAATAGTAATAAAAAAATGACACTTAATTTCAGATAGAAATTAAATGTCTATACCAAAATATGGGTAGACATTCAACATGAGCATATTGAATGTTCCCTTTTTTATTTTATGAAGTAACTTCATCTATATACATAATAACATAGATATTAAAAAAAATCAATTAATCATTATCTTTTACTTTCCCATATTTTTCTGATACCTTTTAAAGATAGTGTTGAAAGTAGAAAACCCATAACAGGTACTAATGAACTTAAAAAGACATTATTTATCTTAGATATTGAATAAGAATATAGTACTACTACAAAGTATGTAAGTATAGCTATACATATTTTTCTTATCATTGATGTTTCCCAAGCTTTATCAGTTTCCACTCTTTTATTTCTTTGTTCTATTTTTGTTACTCTTTCTTCTAAATTATTCATATTAACTCCCCATTTCTTTTTATATTATACCATAAAAAAGACAAAATTAATTGTCTTTTTATTTAACTTTTTCTTTAGGTTTTATCATTTGATAATGATAATCTGTTTCACCATTAGGTATAAAGCCTAATCTTTCATATAATTTACCTACTGGATTAATTTTAAAATATTGAATATGTATATCTTGTTCTTTATGAAGTTCTAACATATCTTTAAGTATCTTTGTACCAATACCTTTTCCTTGATATTCAGGTATTATACAAATGTTACCTACCTCATATGCACCATCTTCTAAGGTTAACCCATTATAAAATCCAATATCTTTACCATTTAATTGTATGATATATGCATCATCTTTTACTTGATTAATAAAGTTTTCAAAAAATTTTCTTTGAGCTTCTTCATTCCATGGACCCCAGTAATGTTCTACATATTTTAGATATGCATCTTTTTTTGTTTGATATATAAATTCTTTATAATCATAATATTTATTATCAATATAAGGTCTCATATTATATTGATTAATATCTACATTATTATTGCTTATTTTAGGATATTTTTCCATTCTATATATACCTTCATTATCAACAATATTACCTAATTTCTTAAATCCATATCCAAAGTGTTTATAAAATTCTACAGCTGTTATACTAGCAGGTATTTCCACACGATTTGCTCTAATATAATATTCATCATTTTCTAATGCTTCTATTATTTTTCTTCCTAAACCTTTCCCAATATATTCTGGAT
This sequence comes from uncultured Bacillota bacterium, assembly GCA_900313725.1. Classification (GTDB taxonomy): domain Bacteria; phylum Bacillota_I; class Bacilli_A; order RF39; family UBA660; genus OMSK01. The sequence goes on from OMSK01000064.1 coordinate 2,980, forward strand.
CTATAAAAATAGTAAAAAAACTGCTTTCAGTTAAACTATCCCAATATGGTCCAATCATACCTACCCCGACTATTTTTTTATTGTCTTCAAGTACATATACATGAAATGTTTTAGCTCTTCTTTCTATAAATTCTTCATTATGATTTTTTACTAATCCATCAATATATTTTTGGGGATAATCTTTTATAGTCTCAGCTAGAACATCTTTTTTAACAACTTCACATATAGCTAGCGCATCCCCGTCTTGATATCTTCTAACATTAATATTCATATTATCACCCCCTTGATTTTATTTTTTCTTTGTTCATTTCCAGTGCTTTATTTATATCTTCATAATAATAAATATTTTCTTTTGCTATATAACCAAATGCATCAAAATCAATGGTTTTTATATATTTTCCACCCACATATTTATGAAATTCATTGGCTGAATTTCCTACTAAACATCCTGATATCATAGTTGTATATCCATCATTTATTAATGCTTGCATACCTTGAGCAATTAACTTACTACCAATACCATATTTATGATATTCATCTAATATATAACAAGCATATATTTGACCAGCATCAGAATATTCATCATCATGAGCTTTACCATATGATGAAAATCCAACTACTTTACCATCTAATAATGCTACAAAAGTATTATTCTTTTCTTTTATTGTTTGTTGTTTTCTTTTTATTCTTTGATCAGTCTTTTGATCCATCATATCAAATATTCTATTTGGTATTAAGCCTTTATATGTAGATCTCCATTCAATATTATTTATCATAACTATATCTTTTGCTTCTTCTACTTTAGCTTTTCTAATTTCAATATTCATATTATCACCTACTTTCATTATAGCATAAACTTTTTATTCTTTTATTTAAATACATTTACTTTACATTAACAAAAAAGCACAGAATCTCCTCATATTACTATGAAGCGACTCCGTACTTAAACGTGTAGATATTAATCCTGTGTAGCTCGTTACCTTA
>OMSK01000056.1 GCA_900313725.1 uncultured Bacillota bacterium
ACTCAAGAGGCTGAAGAGGCGCCCCTGCTAAGGGTGTAGGTCGGGAAACTGGCGCGAGAGTTCAAATCTCTCCTACTCCGCCATTAAAAAAATAAAAGAACTTTTTAATAAAGTTCTTTTTTTAGCATCTCAACATTATCGTTTAGTAGAGTGAAGTAGTCATCTTTTTCACTTCTTTGTTTATCAGTTAAATTACTAAGATTATTCATTTCAAGTAGTTCAACTTTGGTATTTTTAACTAGGTCAGCCACTTTATCATTAACTTCAGTATTATTTAAAGTAAATATATATTTAACTGTTCTATTTTCAATTAATTTTCTAGCATCGACTAAGTTTTTTTCACTAACATTTCCATCGTTTTCTTGTAATGATATAACTGTAAATCCATATTTTTCTAAGTATTTTAATGTATTATTATCTGTTACTATTGTTTTATGACTAGCATTTTCATAAATAGTTTTTAATTCTGCATCAATTTGAGAAATTTTTATTTTAAGTTCGTCATATTTTTCATTAATTTCTTTTTTCATAACTTTACTTTCAATGTATTCTAGTAGACCATTTCTAATATTTCTTGAAATCATTAAGAAATTAGAAGGATCTAACCATAATTCATCTTCTGAATAAGTATATTCAATACTACTGCTTGCATCAATTATTTTTATTTTTTTATTTTTCTTAAACATTTCTGTTAGATAAGTTTGTTCATTAGTATTTAATCCATTAAATACATACATATCAGATTTACTATATTCTTTTAATTGTAAAGAATTAACTTTATAATTTTTAATATCAGCTCCATCTGGATAAATACTTTTAATATTACAATGCTCACCATATAAAGAATCTGTAATAAATTCAATAGGGTAAGATGTTGTATAAATTGTTATATCTTCCATATCATCCATTTTAAAACAACCAGTTAATGTGAACATACTTAAAGTAAGAATTATTGTATAAATTATTTTTTTCATTTTTTCCTCTTTTCCGGTACTGGATCATATCCACCTTTATTAAAAGGATTGCACCTAATTATTCTTTTAATCATTAAATAATTTCCTTTAATAAAACCAAATCTTTCAAAACATCCAATAGAGTATTCAGAGCAACTTGGATAAAACTTACACATTCCATGAGAAGAAAGTGGTGTTTTTTGATATAGTCTTATTAATTTAATCATGATATTTTTCATAATAATAATTATACTAAAAAAAACTAAAAAAGTAAATATATGTTTAAAATAGTTTAAAAAAATGATATAATTAATTAGGTGGTTATATGAAGATACTAGATAATTTAAATATTAAAACAGATAATATAAATTTATATGAAAGAGCTCTTACTCATACATCATATGCGAATGAACATAATTGTGAAAGTTATGAAAGATTAGAATATCTTGGAGATGCGGTTCTTGAACTAGTTATGAGTGAATATTTATTTAATCATATGGATAAAAATGAAGGAGAATTAACTAAATATCGTGCACATTATGTATGCGAGGATGCATTATATGAATATTCTATTAAATTAGGACTTAATGATGAATTAAAACTAGGTAAAGGTGAAGAGACAAGTGGTGGTAAATTCAAAAAAGCCATTGTTGCAGATATATATGAGGCATTTATAGGAGCACTTTTCTTAGATAAAGGATTTGAATCAGCTAAAAAATTTATTTATGATTCAGCAATTCCATTTGTTGAAAATAATTCTTTTGAATTTATTCATAATTATAAATCAGAATTACAAGAATTAGTACAAACTGATAAAAGAAGTTTAAATTATGAAATAATTAAAGAAGAAGGACCAGCTCATGATAGAACATATACATCAATTGTTAAAATAGATGATGTGATATATGGTGAAGGTACTGCTCATAGTAAAAAAGATGCAGAACAAATGGCAGCAAAAGATGCATTAAATAAAAGTGTAAATTGACTATAAAATAAATATGTGTTAATATATAACACATGTTTTTTTAAAGGGGAAATAATATGTCGAAATTTGATTTTACTTATAAGACAGGTACAAGTAAGCAAAAAAGAAAATATAGTGGTTTAGGTGTTGAAAAATTATACAAAAAAAGTATAATCGAGAATATTCGAGCATTATTAAAAAAAGAAAAAATAAAAATGGCAAAAAATTGTATTGATAATTATATTAAAGAATACGGAGAAGATGGTTATATATATCATGAATTAGGAAAATATTATAATTGTATCAATGAACAAGAAGAGGCTATAAAATGTTATACTAAAGTTATTGATAATTGCTGTAAAAATATGTATTATTCATTGTATGAATTAGCAAAAATTGAAAAATCAAAACTACAATATTCTCAAGCAATTAATCATTTGAATATAATAATGGATTCTAATCATTCTGAAAAATGTCATGCTAAACTAGAATTAGCTAAAATTTATTTTATTATTAATAATTGGGAAAAATCTAAGCAGTTATTAATAGAATTAATTGATAATAATGAATCAAATGAATTATATGCATTAGATGCTTTAATTGAATATTCATATGTATATAAAGATAAAAAAACAGTGTTAAAATATTTTGAAAAATTAAAAGATAGATTAGATGATGATCAAAAAGAATTTTATAATGCTATAATAAAAATAATGATGGGAAATATATTAGAAGGTAAAAAACAACTAGAAGAAATAGAAACAAGTAATATAAATTTAAAAATCAAAATAATATATCAACTTGCATTAATAAATTATGAGTTAGAAAACTATAATCAAACAATTAATCATATGTTAGAATTAATTAGAATAGATGTTAAATCAGTTAATTACAATTTTATAGTTAGTACATATACAAAATTAAAAGATTATGATAATGTAAAAAAATATCTTAATGAACTAAAAGAAAAAGAAAACTGTTCTATAGAAGAAATAGATTTTTTAAATGGTAATGTTTGTTATATGAAAGAGGAATATGATAAAGCACTTGAATACTTTAGTAAAATAAAACCAGGTATTACATCCCATTATCGTGACTCCTTATATAAACAAATATGTATTTATTTAAAACTTAATGAGTATGAAACAGTATTAAAATTATATACTGAATTAAAAAAATATGATTATAATAAAAAATATGAATATTTATATAAAACAAATTCAATAGAATTATTGTGTAATAAAAGATTGGGACTAGATTGTAATATTGAAACTCAAACATATGCTGATAAACAAATCGTTAATTATGATTTGAAAAAAGCATTAGAACATATAACATTCCATCAGGAAGAAAATGAAAATAAAACGCTTCATTCGGTTTTTAATAATTCAATTAATATAAATGATTTATTTGTATATTCATTATTAAACCTAAAAGAAGAGAATTATTATTCTAATAATGTTATGGATATCTACATAATGGAATATCCTAATGTTGGAACTGTTAATGGTGAATCAGTTAATTATATAAAAGTAATAACATTACCAAATACTAAGCAAATTATTACATTATTTCCATTTAATAAAAGTATAATTGAAAATAAAAATGAAAAATCAAAAGTTAAGCAAATGTCAAGAATAGATAAATTTAATAAAAAATATAACTTATAGAGAAAAATAATAGTAAAAAACTATTATTTTTTTTATATTTTTGATATAATTATTAATAGGTGATTATATGAAAAATATATATGATTACACTTTAGAAGAATTAGAAGAATATTTTATTAGTATAGGCGAAAAAAAATTTAAAGCTACTCAAATATTTGAATGGCTATATAAAAAAAGAATTAATTCATTTGATTTAATGAGTAATATAAAAATAGATACAATAAATAAATTAAAAGAAGACTTTAAATTAGATGATATTGAGATAATCGCTAAAAGAGAAGGAAAAGATGTAATTAAATTTTTATTTAACTTGAGTGATAACAATAAAGTAGAAGCTGTACTTATGTTACATGATTATGGAAATAGTTTATGTGTATCAACACAAGTTGGATGTAATATGGGATGTACTTTTTGTGAAAGTGGAAGACTTAAAAAAGTAAGAAATCTAGAAACACATGAAATGGTACTACAAATACTTAAAATAGAAAAAGAATTAAAAATAAGAATTTCTCATGTTGTATTAATGGGAATAGGAGAACCATTTGATAATTATGATAATGTTATAAGATTCATTAAAATAATTAATAGTGGTAAGGGAATTGATATAGGAGCTAGACATATAACTGTATCTACAAGTGGAATTGTACCTAAGATTGAACAATTTATTAAAGATGGTAATCAAGTTAATTTAGCTGTATCATTACATGCACCAAATAATGAAATAAGAAACAAAATAATGAAAATTAATAAAGCATATGATATAGAAGAGTTAATGTCGATGATAAAAAGATATATTAATGAAACTAATAGAAGAGTAACTTTTGAATATATTATGCTTAAAGATGTTAATGATTCAATTGAATGTGCTATAGAATTAGCAAATTTATTAAAAGGAATAAATTGCTATGTAAATTTAATTCCATATAATGAAACAAGTCATATTGAATATAAACAAAGCAGTAAAGAACAAATAATGAAATTTTATGACACTTTAAAGAAAAATAATATTAATGTTACCATTAGAAGAGAATTTGGTGGTAATGTTGATGCTGCTTGTGGACAACTTAGAGCAAATTATGAGGAGGGATTACAGTGAGGTATGCATATAAAACTGATCCAGGAAAAGTAAGAGATCATAATGAAGATAATGTAATCATCGTAGAAAATGAAACAGGAGAAATACTTATGGCAGTAGCTGATGGTATGGGTGGCCATCTATGCGGTGAAGTTGCATCTTCAATAGCAATCACTCATATCGCAGAAAGTTTTAAAAAAATTAGTTCAATAGGAACTAAGGAAGATGCCGAAAGCTGGATACAAATGGCAGTTAGTGAAATAAATGCTAAAATATATAAATATACTGAAGAACATCCTGAAAGTTTAGGTATGGGAACAACATTTGTATGTGCAATATTAACTAATGATTTTCTATTATATGGTAATATAGGAGACTCATCAGGATTTGCAATTAAAGGAGATAAAATACAAAAAATAACTAATGATCATACTTTAGTAAGTTTATTAGTAAAATCAGGAGATTTAACAGAAGAAGCAGCAGAACATCATCCAAAAAAGAATATATTACTTAAAGCCTTAGGAGCAACTACTACAGTAGATATGGATATATTTGATGTTGAAACTGATATTGATGGAATCTTTTTGTGTAGTGATGGAGTCACTAATATGTTAGAAAGAGATCAAATACTAAAAGTTCTTAAAGAAGATATTGATATAGAAGAAAAGATGAATAAACTAATAGATAAATGTAATAATAGAGGTGGAACAGATAATGTATCTGTAGCTTATTTAGAAAAAGGAGTTGAATAAAATGATAGTAAGAGGACAAAAAATTAATGATAGATATGAAATAATTAGAAATATCGGTGAAGGTGGTATGGCTAATGTATATCTAGCACTTGATACTATTTTAGATAGAAAAGTAGCTGTAAAAATATTAAGAGGAGATTTAGCTACTGATGAAAAATTTGTTAAAAAATTTCAAAGAGAAGCATCTGCTGCTAGTATATTAGATCATCCAAATATTGTAGGAATATATGATGTTGGGGAAGATGATGGAAATTATTATATTGTTATGGAATATATTGAGGGACAAACTTTAAAGAGCTTAATTAAAAGAAGAGGATCACTAACATTACCAGAAGTTATCGATATAATGACACAACTTACTAGTGGAATAGCTCATGCTCATGAAAAAGGAATTATCCATAGAGATATAAAACCACAAAATATTTTAATATTAGATGATGGATTAATAAAAATAGCTGATTTTGGTATAGCACAAGCATTAAATAGTACTGAACTAACAGAAACTAATTCAGTTATGGGAAGTGTTCATTATTTACCACCAGAACAAGCCAATGGAGCAGGTTCTACTGTAAAATCAGATATTTATTCACTTGGAATCTTAATGTATGAATTATTAATTGGAAAAGTACCATTTAAGGGAGAAAATGCTGTTGAAATTGCAATTAAACAAATGAAAGATCCAATACCATCTGTTTGTGATATTAAAGAAGAAATACCACAAGCAGTAGAAAATATCATTTTAAAAGCAACTGCTAAAAATCCAAAAAATAGATATGAATCAGTAGAAGATATGAAATATGATATTAAAACATGTTTAGATGAAGATAAAGCAAATGTACCAAAAATTGCATTTAAATATCCTGAATTTGAAACAGATGAAGAAGTAAATATTTCAAAATCAAGAGTTCGTCGAAATGAAGATAAAGCTAATGTTGAAAACTTAATTACAGAAGAAGAAGTAATTGAAGATAATAAAAGTAATAAAAAACTAACAATTATTTTAATAGTACTTATTTCATTAGTAGTATTAATAATTGGAATATTATTTGTTATGTCTAATAAAAATAAATCAAAAACAGTAGAAATACCTGATTTATCTACTTATACAGAAAAAGAAGCAAAAGCAGAATTAAAAGAATTAGGATTATCAGTTGAAATAAAAAGAACAGCTGATGATAATATTGAAGCTGGTAAGGTTATAAAAACTAGTCCAAGATCAGGAAAAGATGTTAAAGCAAATTCTAAAATAACACTTTATATTTCAACTGGATTAGATGGAATTGAAGTAATAAACTATGTTGGTAAAGATATAGATATGGTAGAATCAGAATTAAAAGCAAAAGGAATTGTTGTTTCAAGAAATGAAGAAGAACACTCAAAAGATGATGCGGATATAAAAGAAAATATTATATTAGCTCAAGATGTTGAAGTAGGTAAAAAATTATCTAAAGGTGAAAAAATAACATTTACAATTCCAAAAATTGTACCTACATATCCTGATTTTGTTAAAGAAGTATACACTTATGAAGAAGTTGAAAAATTCTGTAAAGAAAATGGATGTACAGTAGTTAAGAAAGAAAAAGAATCAAATACAGATAAAGCTGGTACAATAATTTATCAAAGTAGAGAAGCTGGAACTAAAGTAGTAAAAGGTGTATCAATAACTGTTACAGTTGCTAAAGCACCGGAAAATGTGGCTGTTACTGAAATGAGTTTAAATAAAACTGCAATCACTTTAACAGTTGGAGCAAAGGAAACATTAGTACCTTCATTTAAACCATTAAATGCTTCAAATACAAGTGTTACATGGTCAACAAGTTCAAATAATGGAGTTATTAAAGTTGAAAATGGTACTGTAACCGCTTTAACTCCTGGTAATGCTGTTGTAACAGCTACATCTGTAGATGGTGGTAAAACAGCATCTGCTACTATTACAGTAACTGATTCACAACAAACTACTACACCATAATTATAGGGGGACTATGCAAGGAAGAATTATAAAAATAATAAGTAATGATTATACAGTTTATTCAAATAATAAAGAATATATTTGTAAATGTCGAGGATTATTTAGAAATCAAAATATTAAACCAGTAGTTGGAGATATTGTTGAATTTGATGAAAAAAATAATTATATTTTAAAAATTATAACAAGAAAAAATAGTCTAATAAGACCATTGATTGCTAATGTAGATCAAGCATTAATAGTATCGAATGTAAAACCATCATTCGATACTAACTTATTAGATAAATTGTTATGTATTATTGAATTTAATAATATTAAACCAATAATTTGTTTTACAAAATTAGATTTATTAAATAACTCTGAATTAGAAGAAATAAATAAGTATATTGATTATTACAAAAAAATAGGATATACAGTATTTATTAATACAGAAATAGATAAAATCAAAAAAATATTTAAAGATAAAATAACCGTTTTTACTGGACAAACAGGTGCTGGTAAATCAACTCTTATTAATAAATTAGATTCAAAATTAAATTTAGAAACTGGAGAAATATCTAAAGCTCTTGGTCGTGGTAAACATACAACTAGACACGTTGAATTACTAAAAATTCATGATGGTTTAGTCGCAGATACACCCGGATTTTCCAACGTTAGCTTTATTGATATGAGTAAATCAGATATAAGAGATAATTTTATTGAGTTTAATGAATATAAAGATAAATGTAAATTTAGAGATTGTATGCATGAAAATGAATTAGTTTGTGAAGTAAAAAATAAAGTAAATGATAAAACAATAATAGAAAGTAGATATGAAAATTATCTAAAATTTATAAAGTAGGTGAGTTATGATATCAATTTCAATATTAGGTATTAAAGAGAATAAAAAACATTTTTACAATATATTAGATAATACAAATTGTGATTATATACATATAGATATTATGGATAATATATTTGTACCAAATAATAATGAATATACAGAAAATTATATTTTTAATAAGCCAACTGATATTCATTTGATGGTAGAAGATGTTGATACATATATTGATAAATATAAAAATTTAAAACCTGATTATATTACATTTCATTTAGAGGTAAAACAAGATATTGAATATTTAATAAATAAAATTAAAGATTTAGGTATAAAAGTAGGTATTTCTATTAAACCTAATACAGATATTGATTTAATAAAGCCTTATTTAAAAGATATAGATTTAGTACTTGTTATGAGTGTTGAACCTGGATTTGGAGGTCAAAAATTCATCGATAATTCCACAAACAGAATAAATTATTTATATGAATTAAAACAAGAATATAAATATAATTATGTAATTGAAGTTGATGGTGGTATTAATGATGAAACTATTACAAAATGTAGTAATGCAGATATAAAAGTAGTAGGAAATTATATAACAAGTAAAGATGATTATCAAAAATATATAAATATATTAAAAGACCTAGAAAAATAGGCCTTTTTTTATATATTATTTATTAAAGTAGATAAAATACCATCTTTAGTTTGATCAGTACAATTATTCCATACTATTTCAAATAATACTCCTAATCCTGGTAGAATAACTTCATCTTGTGATTTAATAGATGCCTCAATAGAATCTTCAATATCTTTAATATCCGCATCTTTAAAATTGTTTCTAATGTGTTTTCTAATATCTATATTCATAAAAACCTCCTAATATTATATTGATAAAATATATTGTTTTTATACTTGAAATAATACCTTTTTTATAGTATTATATCTATAGAATAAAAAGGTGATTTTATGGATAAATTTGATATAAAGATTGAAGAAGAACCAGAAAAAATAGATATAAAAGAAGATAGCAAAAGTATATATAAAGAAACCTATTCATTTTTTGATAATTATAATATATTAAAAAGTAATTATATTAATACAAAGAAAGAATTAAATATATCTAAATTAAATAATAAAACACTTGAAGAAGAATACAAAACACTTCAAAATAAGTATAGTGAATTACAAAAAAACGATAACGAAGAAATTAAAAAAATAAGAAAAGAACTAGTAGAAAAAAACAAAGATATTTTAATGACTAAAACATTACTAGAATTAATTGTGAAAAGTTATGGAATAGAAAATGTATCTAAAACAATAAGATTAAAAGAAGAACAAATAAGAAAATATTTAAAATAAAAAAACTATATTATAAATATAGTTTTTTTTACATCATTTTATAATTTGAGCTACTATAATTATTATTAAAATTAGATGTATTATACATATTTTCTAAATTAGATATTCTTCGATCTAAATTATTAATTTCTTGTTCAATATTATTAATTTGTTGATCAATATTATTTATATTATTTTGATTACTATAATTTGTTGTACTCATTGGCATTCCATAAGGAACACCCATAGGTATACCTTGATAAGGTGGATATATTGGATAAGGTACTGAACAATCTCTATCTTTTTTCATTAAACACACTCCTTCTAATTAAATATATGTATTAAATATAAAAAGTTTCTAAATATTTATTGTTCAATATTTTTATTTATGATAAAATTATTTTAGAGGGTTAAGGTGTTAGTATGGGGAAGAAAAAAGTTATAAATTATATGTTAAGTGAATTCGGATATATAGTTAAGAAAGATGTTATAAAACAATATATTGATTACAATGGAAAAATATCATCATTAACACTTGAAAAATATAATTTTTTAACACCTACTGGTTTATTATTAGATGAATGGGTAGATGATATAAAACTTAAAGTAGTAGATGATAAATATTGTATTTTTAGTATTAATATTCGAGAAAAATATGGAGTATTTAATAAAACTGGAGATATAATTGTTCCTCTAATTTATGATGAAATAACATATGACAAGGATAATATATTTATTGCTAAATCTCAAGATAAATATGGATTTGTTACTCCAAACGGTCAATTAACGCCAATAGTGTTTTATGAAATAAAACCATTTTTTGAAACAGTCGCTGCTGTAAAATATAGAAGTAAATGGGGATATATCAGCAAATATGCTAAAATGGATAATCCTAATGATGATAGAGAATATCAAATAAAGCCTCAATATGAAGCTGCTAATAACTTTATAGACGGGGAAGCAATAGTAGTATTAAATGGTGAAGAAATAAAAATAGATAGAAATAATAATATAATAAAAAATAAAGTTAAAACTAAGCATCAATGATGCTTTTTTTATGATATAATTAAATAGGTGATATAATGCGATTATATGAGTATGAACAAGAATTAATTGATAGTGGTATAAAATATATTGGTGGTACAGATGAAGCAGGACGTGGTCCTTTAATTGGTCCTGTAGTAGCAGCTTGTGTAGTATTACCCCTTAATTATCAAAATGAATTAATAAATGATTCAAAAAAATTAACTGAGAAAAAAAGAGAACAGTTATATGATGTTATTATGAATGATGCTTTAACAGTTGGTATAGGTATAGTAGATGCTAAAACAATAGATGAAATAAATATATATGAAGCTTCAAAATTAGCGATGATTAAAGCCTATAATGAGGCTAAAAAGAAATTAAAAATAGAACATTTGCTAACAGATGCTATGCCACTTGAATTAGAAATACCTGTTACTAAAATAATTAAGGGAGATGCTAAAAGTATTACCATTGCGGCTGCTTCAATAATTGCTAAAGTAACACGTGATAGAATGCTTTTAGAATTAGATAAAAAATATCCAATGTATGGTTTTAAAAATCATAAAGGATATCCAACAAAAGCCCATATTGAAGCAATGCATAAATATGGATTAATTGAAGGATATAGAAAATCATATGGTCCAGTAAAGGAGATGTTATAATGGATTTACTTATTTCACATGTTGCAGATATAGATGGTGTATCTCCTGTAATATTAATGAAATTATGTAATATTGATTTTGATTATGAATTAAAAGATATAGATGAAATAGAAGAATATATGAATGAATTATTAGATACAGATTTAGGCATATATAATAATATTTATATAACGGATTTAACTGTACCTGAATCTATTTATAATAGAATTAATGATTCAGAATATAAAAATAAATTTAAAGTATTTGATCATCATAAAACCCATTTATATGCACAAGATTTAGATTATGTAACAATAGATATTAATGAATGTGGTACAACTTTATTTTATAATTATTTAAAAACTAAATATAAATTTAAAAAAAGTGTAGATGAATATACAGAACATGTTAAAAATCTTGATATATGGTTATGGCAAGAAAAAAATGATTTAACTGCTAAACAATTAGGTGATTTATTTGATATATATGGTAAAACCAGATATATTGATGAAATATATATAAAACTAAAGAAAAATAAATTTAAATTAGGTAAATTTGAAAATAAAATATTAGAGATAGAGCAAGATAAAATAGATAGATATATTACAAAATGCGAAAAAGAAATGTATATATTGAAATATGAAAATTTAAAAACAGGATTAGTATTTTGTGAAAGATATAAAAGTGAAATGGGTAATAGATTATCTGTATTACATCCTGAATTAGATTTTATTACAATGATTAATTTAGCGGGTGGTATTAGTTTTAGAACTGATAAAGATATAGATTTATCTATAATTGCTGAAAAACTTCATGGTGGAGGACATAAAAAAGCTTGTGGAGCACCTATTCCAAATGAAATGAAAGAAGAATTTATTAAAGAACTATTTAAAGGATGTGAAATACTTGAAAATAAAGAAAGTAATAACAGGTAGTTTAGAAGAAAATTGTTATATATTAATAAATAATAATGATTGCTTAGCAGTAGATCCAGGAGATGACATTTCTTTAATTATTGATGCAATTAAAGATTATAATTTACTTGGTATATTAATTACTCATCATCATTTTGATCATATTGGAGCTTTAGATGAATTATTAAAATATAAAGAAGTAGAAATATATGACTATAAATTAGAAGAAAAAGAATATAGTATAAATGATTTTAAATTCAAAATAATTAAAACACCAGGTCATACAAGTGATTCTATAACATTCTATTTTTATAATGAGAATACTATGTTTGTAGGAGATTTTGTATTTAAAGAAACTATAGGTAGAACAGATTTACCAACTGGTAATGATATAGAAATGGTAAGTAGTATTGAAAAAATAAAACAATATGATAAAAATACTGTATTATATCCAGGACATGGAGAAGAAACTACAATAGAACATGAAATAGAATATAATTATTATTTTAATCAATAGATAGTTTATACTATCTTTTTTTTAAATATGTGCTATAATTAAATTAATAATAGGAGTGATATAGTGAATAAAAAAGGATTTACATTAATTGAATTACTAGCAGTAATAGTAATACTAGCAATTATCGCATTAATTGCTGTACCAATCGTACTTAATATGATAAGTCAAGCAAGAAGGAGTGCAGCACGCTCTGCTGCATTAGGTTATATTGATGCGATAGAATATAATAATGGATTTGCTAATATTGAATCAGATGCAGAAATATCAAGTTATACTGCAGTAACAAGTGGTGATGTATCAACTATAACTTCTACATTAGGAAGTCATTTAAAAGGAAAAGCGCCAACATCAGGATCAGTAGTAATAGCTGCTAACGGAAAAGTAGAAAGTGCTACAGATTTATGTTTTAATGGATATGCAGTACAATATGATGGTAAAGACGCTACTGTCGAAGGAAGTTGTTCATCAAGTAGTAGTAATAATAATCAACAACAAAATATACCTAATCCAGTTTCATTTGGAACAGATTCATGGGAAACAATAGCAGCTAATACAACATCAAGCGTATATAAACCAGGAGATACAAAAACAATAACAATGGATATTGATAATAATGGTGAACCTGAAAATTATATAATTAGAATAGTAAATACATCTACACCTGCAGAATGTTCAACAACAAATTTTTCAAAAACATCATGTGGTTTTGTTATAGAATTTTTAGACATAATTTCAATGAAGAGGATGAATCCAAAAGGCAATTCTCTAGTAAATGGAAATTGGGTCAAAGGCGGATGGGAATATAGTGAACTTAGAAATTATTTAAATAATGAGTTTTATGATTTGATGCCTAGTGATTTAAAAAATAAAATTATTGAAACAAAAGTTTTTTCTGGACACGGTCCTGATGATAGTAATAACTTTGAAACAACAGATAAAATATATATAATGGATTTGAAAGAAATATATGGTGCAAGTGCTTCTGATCTAGGAAATAATATTCAAGCATTTGAAAGACAATTGGATTATTATGCTGAACAACAAGCACTTAATGGTAATAATAATGCTGCCATTAAAAAATATAATGGTTCTGCATCTACTTGGTGGCTTCGTTCCGCCACTACAAACAATAATACAAATTTTTCTACAGTTAGTTCAATTGGATTCCAAAATGCAGATTTTGCAAATAATGCTCATGGTGTAGTTATAGCATTCCGAATTGGAAATACTCAATAATAGGAGGAATATATGAATAATAAAAAAGGTTTTACACTAATTGAATTACTAGCAGTAATAGTAATACTAGCAATTATCGCACTAATCGCAGTACCAATAGTACTTAATATGATATCTCAAGCAAGAAAGAGTGCAGCTAGATCTGCCGCATTAGGGTACGTAGATGCGATAGAATATAATAATGGATTTGCCAATGCAGAAATGGAAGGATATACCTTAATAACAGGGTCAAAAAATGTATCAGAGATAAATGTAAAAATGAAAGGTAAAAAACCAGATAGTGGAAGTGTTACAATAACTAATGAAGGAAAAGTAGAAAGTGCTACATTATGTATAAATGGATATAATGTAAAATATACTGATAAAGACGCTAAAGTAGAAGGTAAATGTTCATCAAATGATAATTCAAACAATAATCAACAAACACAAGTTGTATATTATACTTTTGGGTCAGAAAAAAAATCAGAACCAGATGAATCATGGCATAATTATGTAAAAGAAATACAAGTACCGCTTACAAAAGAAACAGATGAATATGAATTTGTTATTCAATCTGATGATGCTACAATGCATTCAAAAGATTATGGAATAACTTTTACAAGTTTAACTGATTGTCAAAGTGCGGTAACACAATATGGTTATGATGCAAATTCATGTGTTTTGTTAGTAGCAGCAGGATCAACATATATGGGAACATTAAGTGGCGAAGTTTGTATAAATAGTTCACTTGGACGAGAATGTTTTAGTAATAATTATGATGAAGCTTCAGAAAAAATAAAAGAATATTTTGGATTTAATGAAAATACTTGGACAAAAATAAACGAGAATAAATGGGTCAATTCTGATGAAACTTTAAGTTGCTATTTTGAAAGTAGAATTACTGAGTGTTCAACTTCTTCATTTTATGTAAATGCTAGTGATGATGAACTCAATAAATATACAGGTATAAAATATCCTTCAGATTACTTCTGGTGCTTTACTTCTAAAACAGCTGTAGGTTGCAACCCATAATTATTACTATTATATTTGCTTAAATAATTTAGTAATTAAAGAAACTATTTAGTTTCTTTTTATTTTGATAAATGATATAATTTATATAGGTGATAATATGTTTGTTGATGTATTAGTAGAAATAAAAGCAAAAGCAATTGATCAAACTTTTACTTATAATGTACCTAGTAATTTAGAAAAAAATATAGAAGTAGGTAAAAGAGTATTGGTACCCTTTGGAAATCAAAAAATAGAAGGTTTTATCTTAAATATACATAATATAAAACCTGAATATAATACTAAAGATATAATTGATGTAATTGATGAAAAACCAGTATTAAATGAAGAATTATTAAAATTAGGTAAATACATAAAAGATAAAACACTATGTAATTTAATTACTGCGTATTCTTCTATGCTTCCTACTGCTTTAAAAGCTAAACATAAAATAAACATTAATAAAAAATATATCACTTATTTAAAATTAAATGATAATTATGAAGAATCATTAATAAAAAACGATAAACAAAAAGAAATAGTTAATTTATTAAAAAATAATGAAATAGAAAAAACAAAATTAAAAGATATATCATTATCAAGTATTAATACATTAATAAAAAATAATATTATTATAGAAGTAAAAAAAGAAGATTATCGATTAAAAGATGATGAAATGCTAAATGATAATAAACATGAATTAAATAATATACAAAAACAAGTAGTAAATGAAATAATTGATCCTAATGAGATAAGACCATATTTATTACATGGAGTAACAGGTAGTGGTAAAACAGAAGTATATATGAATGTTATTGAACACTATATTAATCAAAATAAAACAGCTATTGTTTTAGTACCAGAAATATCTCTAACTCCACAATTAGTATCAATATTTAAAGCAAGATTTGGTAAAAATGTCGCTATACTACATAGTGGTTTATCTAATGGTGAAAAATATGATGAATGGAGAAGAATAGAAGAAAAACAAGTATCTATTGTAATAGGGGCTAGAAGTGCCATTTTTGCTCCTTTAGATAATATTGGAGTAATAATTATCGATGAAGAACATTCAACTACATATAAACAAGAAAATAACCCTAGATATAGTGCTATAGATATCGCATTATTTAGAATGAAATATCATAAAGCTAAATTAGTATTAGGTAGTGCTACTCCATCAATTGAATCATATACTAAAGCAAAATTAGGTAAATATAGATTACTTGAAATGAAGAATAGAATTAATAATAATTTACCTAAAGTAACCTTAATAGATATGAAAGATGAATATAAAAAAGGTAATAGAATAATATCTGAAGAACTAAAAACAAAAATGATTAATGCTATTAATAACAATTGTCAAGTAATGTTACTTTTAAATAGAAGAGGATATTCTACAATTACAACTTGTAAATCATGTGGTTTTGTACTTAAGTGTCCTAATTGTGATATACCACTTATTTATCATAAAAATTCAAATAATTCTAGATGTCATTATTGTGGATATGCTATTAAAAAAATAGATATTTGTCCTAATTGTAAAAGCAAGGATATTAATGATACTGGAATGGGTACTGAAAAATTAGAACAATATATTATAGATAATATACCTAATTCTAAAGTAATTAGAATGGATGTTGATACAACAAGTACTAAAGGTGCTCATAAAAAAATAATTAAAGATTTTGAAGATAACAAATATAATGTGTTAATTGGGACACAAATGATTGCTAAAGGATTAGATTTTCCAAATGTATCAGTAGTTGGAGTAATAAATGCTGATCAAACATTAAATATTCCAGATTTTAGAAGTAGTGAAAGAACATTTGAATTATTAACTCAAGTAGCAGGAAGAGCAGGAAGATCAAAAATATCTGGAGAGGTAATAATTCAAGGATTTAATATAGATCATTATAGTATAGAATGTGCTTCACATCATGATTATGAAACATTTTATAATACAGAATTAAATATTAGAAAAAAATTAAAATATAGTCCATATTATAATCTTTGTTTAATAAAAATAACTGGTAAAGAATTAAATGAATGTTTAACTATTGGTAATAAAATAGTTAATTATTTAAAAAGAAAAAATATGATAGATACAATTATTTTAGGACCAAGTGTATCATCTATTCCAAAAATTAACAATATTTATAATACTCAAATCATGATAAAATTTAAACATACTGAAATATTAAAAAAAGAACTAATATATATTAATGAAATATATAGAAAAAATAAAATTAAAGTTGAATGTGATATTAATCCAATAAGGGTGTGATAAAATGAAAAATTTAAATTTTCTTAAAAATAATTTAATAGCTCATAGAGGTATGCATAATAATATAGATATACCAGAAAATTCTATTAAAGCATTTAAAGAAGCAATAAAAAATAAATACATTATAGAATTGGATATTCATCTGTTAAAAGATAATACAATTGTTGTATTTCATGATGACAATTTAAAAAGAATGACAGGAATAAATAAAAATATAAAAGATTATACATATGAAGAATTAAAAAAAATAAGTTTATTAAATACTAAATATACAATACCAACTTTTAAAGAAGTATTAGATTTAATAGATGGTCAAGTACCTGTTATAGTTGAATTTAAATATGATAGAAAAGCAGGATTATTAGAAAATGAAGCTGTTAAGTTACTTGATAATTATAAAGGATTATTTTGCGTTAAAAGTTTTAATCCAATGTCAGTTAGATGGTTTAAAAAACATCGTAAAAATTACATAAGAGGATTACTTGTAGATAATAAATGGACAAATAAAAAAGAAATTATATCATCAAGTATGATTTTAAGATTTATTTGTAAACCAGATTTTTTATCATGTAAGTATTCAATAATAGATAAAAGAAGAGTAAAGAAAATGTCAAAAAAAATACCTGTTTTAGGTTGGACAATAAAAAATAAAACCAATTATTTAAAATATAAAGATAAATTTTATAATATAATTTGTGAAAATTTTAAAGACTTTTTATAATAAAAAATTAATTCAAATCCTTGATAAAAACAGTCACTTATTATATAATTGTATATAGTATGTTAGGAGAGTAAAGATGGAAAAGAAGTTTAGACGTATTAGTTTGATATTTATAATTGGATGTTTTATTTTTTATGGGCTTAGATTTGTTTATTACTATATAAAATTTAATAAAAGTTCTAATAGTGGTAGTGGTAAAACAATAAGTAATGTTATTCAAAAAAATAATGAAATAACAACAAAAGGTGATGGACTTTATAATAATGATGGTGAATTAGTATTTAAAGGTACTAAGGTTAATAACTACTTAGAATATTCAAATATATTATGGAGAATAGTTAAAGTAGATAAAGATAACTCAATTGTATTAATTACTGATTCAGTAGTAAGTTCTCTTGCTTATGATAAATCAACAACTGATTTTACTAAATCAAATATTAATGGTTGGTTAAATGAATCTGAAGATAAAACAGGAATTTTTGAAACAAAACTAAATAATAGACATGATTATTTGGTACCAAATAATATTTGTTTAGATAATGTTAATGATTTAAATAAAATAACTTGTCGTAAAAAAGATCATTCAAAATATATAACTTTACTTAATGTTGCTGATTATTTAAATAGTAAAAATAAAGATAGTTTTATAAATAATAGTGATAATATGTGGCTAGTAAATAGTAAAGATAATTCTAAAGTATGGTATTTAAGTAATGGAAGTATAAGTAATGATACACCAAGTAGTATATATGGAATAAAACCAGTAATTACCCTTAAAAATTCTATAGATGTTGTAAGTGGTAATGGAACAAAAGAAAAACCATATAAAATTGAAAAAGAAACTAAAGAAATATCATTCAATAGTTATGTTAAATTAGGAACTGATTTATATAAAGTGTATGATATCGAAAAAGATACTGTTAAACTTGTTTATGATGGTTTAATAGATGATCAACAAAATAGATATATAAATTATAATAGTACAGAATTTAATCCAAAATCTAATTATTCTGTTGCACAATATTTAAATTACACAATTTATAATAAATTAACATATAAAAACAATTTAATTGATTGTGACTATTATGTTGGAGATTATAACAATGATTATAAAGATGTATATAGTAAAAAAGTAACAACTAAATTAGGTGAATTATCAGCAGTTGATGTTAATACTGATAGTACTAATAAAAACTATTTCTTACTTAATAAGCATAATAATGTAGTTATGGCAGTTAATGATGAAAATACATCAATAACTAATAAAGTAAAATATACAGTATGTATAAGTAAAACAAATAAATTTAAAGGAAATGGAACTGAAAAAAATCCATTTGAATTGGAGGTATAGTATGTTTAAAAAGAAATCAACATATTTAATATTATTAATTGATATTATTGCCTTTGCTTGCTTCTTTTTAGCATATGGACCATTTGGATATTTTCGTAATTTATTTGTAAATACAGCACTAAAAACAATGCATCATAAATATTTTGCATATGTATTATATAGTGAAAAAACAGTAGAACATATTAAAAATAGTAATTATTTTGTTAGAATTTCTGATTCAACAAATACGGATAGTATAGTTATTGATACAAAAGAAAAAACAAAGTACAAAAATGAATATGAAAAAGAATTACTTACTAGAGATAAAGATAATCAAGATTATAAAGTAATGGATATTAAAGTTGGTGGAGCAGATGGACATTTAGTAGCAATTTATGATCCATCAAAAGTACATTTAATATCAAAACAACAACTTGGAACAAAATATGGTGAAAGAGTAATCACTATGTGCCAAAGAGAAAAAGGATTGGTTTGTATCAATGGTGGAGGATTTAAAGATAGTGGTTATGGTAGTGGTATTCCTAATGGTTATGTTGTAAAAGATGGTAAAATTATATGGTCAGATGGATATAATTCTAAAGCAGAATTAATAGGATTTACATATGATAATAAATTATTACTAACAACAGATTCAGCTGAAAATGCAATTAAAAATAAAAATTTAAGAGATGCTTTAGAATTTGGACCATTCTTAATTGTTAACGGTAAACCACTTGAAATAGTTGGAGATCCATGGGGTAAAGCGCCAAGAGTTGCAATTGCCCAAAGAAAAGATGGTGTAGTAATGTTCTTAGTAGTTGATGGAGAAAATTATCTATTTGGAGCTACTTTAAAAGAAATGATAGAAACACTTCAAAAATATGGAGCATATAATGCTGCAAACTTAGATGGTGGAACTAGTGCTACATTAATAGTTAATAATAAATTAGCAAATAATCCAGCTGGTGGTGCTAAATCTACTGGTGGAAGATATGTTATTACTGGATGGGGATTATTACCACAATAATAAAAAGTTGATTAATTTCAACTTTTTTTATTACATATATAAATATATATGATATAATTATATTAATAATAGGAGGAATATATGAAGAATAAAAAAGGTTTTACATTGATTGAACTTTTAGCAGTAATAGTAATACTAGCAATTATAGCATTAATTGCAGTACCAATAGTACTTAATATGATATCTCAAGCAAGAAGGAGTGCAGCTAGATCTGCTGCATTAGGTTACATTGATGCGATAGAATATAATAATGGATTTGCCAATGCAGAGATGGATGGATATACTTTAATAACAGGTACAAAAAATGTATCAGAGATAAATGTAAAAATGAAGGGTAAAAAACCTGATAGTGGATCAGTAACAATAGATAGTAATGGAAAAGTAACAGGAGCAACAGAATTATGCTTTAATGGTTATAGTGCAAATTATAATGGACAAGATGTAACAGTTACAAAAGGATGTAGTTCAAGTAGTAATAATACACCTTCAACTACAACATATTATTATCAAGATTCATCTGATAAGAAAAATCAACCTGATTCATCTTGGAATTATTATATTAAAGAGGAATCTGAAGATGTTACAGCTTCTTCTGATGTATATGAATTTATAATTAATAACACTCATTCTAGTGACTATGGTTTATTATATTCAACTCTAGAAGAATGTCAAACAGCTGCAACATCTAGTGGGGCAACTTCTAATGATTGTACTGTAAAATACGAATCAGGAACAAATTATTCTAAAATAATACATGTTCAAGCATGTGTGAATGTTTCTTCATTTGATGGTGAACTTTGTTTAAATCCTAATGAATATGAAACATCGGTAAATAAAATAAAAACATATTTTGAATATGATGAAAATACTTGGAACAACGCATATAATCCATCTTCAACAATAGCGTGTGAATATACGAATGGTAATTTAAGCGGTTTTACATGTGTAGGGTTAAATGAAAGTTTTAATATTACTGCTGAAACCAGCGGTATAGTTTATGTAGGAAATAATTCAATATCAAAGGTGTGCTCAATTTCTAATTTAGGCGCTGTTGGATGTTTTTAAACTTAGTTACTATATTTTAGAAAACTAGTTAATTTAACTAGTTTTTTTCATATATTTTTCTTTATTTCATAAACTTATATAGGTGATTATATGAACATTCATAAATTTAGAAGTTATTTATTAGAAGATATGTTTAATATGAATGTTTTTAAAGATAAAATTGAAATAACTAATTATACAGAAATTGGCCATTTTGATTTAAATAAAATAATAATTAAATATAATGAAGGAGAAGTAATAATAAATGGTAAAAATTTAATAATATCTAGATTAATGAGTGATTCAATATTAATAAAAGGTAATATAAGTAATATAGAACTAAGGTGATTTTATGAAAAATAGTTTTATAAATAGATTTAAAAGTAAGAAAAAAATTAATATTAAAGGTAAAAATATAGAAAGATTTATTAAAAGATTAATAAAAAATAATATTGAAATAATTTCATTAGAAAAAATAAAATATGATGAAATAAATATAATTATATATAAAAAAGATTTAGAAATAATAGAAGAAATAAAAACAATATATGAAGTAGATTTAATAAAAAGTTATGGATTAGATAAAATAAAAAATACTTTATTAAAAAATAAATATATATTATTATTTATAGTTATAGGAATGATAATAATATATTTTTTATCAAATATGATATTTAGTATTGAAGTAGTTCATAGTAGTAAAGAAATAAGAACATTAATAAAAAAAGAATTAAAAGAATACGGTATAGATAAATATAAATTAAAGAAGAATTATCATGAACTAGAAGATATTAAAGAACAAATACTTAATAAATATAATAATAAAATAGAATGGATGGAAATAGAAGAATATGGCACAAAATATCGTATTAGAGTAGAAGAAAGAATTGTTAATAATAAGAAGAATACTTTATACAATAGAGATCTAATTGCCAAAAAAAATGGCATAATTATAAGTGTAGAAGCAAGTAATGGAGAAATAATAAAAAATAAAAATGATTATGTATCAAAAGGAGACGTAATTGTTAGTGGTAATTTATCACTTAATGAAGAAATAAAAAAACAAGTACCTGCTAAAGGAAAAGTATATGCTGAAGTATGGTATACTGTAAAAGTTAAACATCCATATCATTATAAAAAAATTACTAAAACAAATAAATCAAAAACTATATATAGTATTAAATTTATTAATAAATATTATAATTTTGAATTAAATAGATATAAAAATAAAATAATAAAAAATAAGACATTGATAAAAAACAACTATATTCCTATTGGTATAATAAAACAAAAACAATATGAAATAATAAAAATTGATAAAACATATAATAAGAAAGACGTTATAAAAGCAGCAATAAATAAAGCAAAAAATAAATTATTAAAAAAACTAAATAATGATTCAGTTATATTAGATTATTATATTTTAGATAAAATATATAATAAAAAAAACATAGAATTAAATATCTTTTTTACAGTAAAAGAAAATATAACAGATTATAGAAAAATAAATCCAATTATTGATACAAAACTAGATGAATAGTTTTGTTTTTTTATAAATAATATGATAAAATTAATACATGGTGATTTTATGAAACAAGAAAACATTAGAAATTTTTCCATTATAGCTCATATAGATCATGGTAAAAGTACATTAGCAGATAGAATACTAGATATTACAGGAGCTGTAACTGAAAGAGAACGTCAAGAACAATTACTTGATAGTATGGATATTGAACGTGAAAGAGGAATAACTATTAAGTTAAATGCAGTTCAATTAAAATATAAATATAATAATGAAGATTATACATTACATTTAATAGATACTCCAGGTCATGTTGATTTTTCTTATGAAGTATCAAGAAGCTTGGCTGCTTGTGAAGGAGCACTTTTAGTTGTAGATGCAGCTCAAGGAATAGAAGCACAAACACTTGCTAATTTATATTTAGCGCTTGAAAATGATTTAACAATAATACCAGTAATAAATAAAATAGATTTACCTAATGCTGATATTCCAAAAGTAAAACAAGAATTAATAGATATGTTAGGTTTTAAGGATGAAGATATCATATTAGTAAGTGCTAAAACAGGTGTTGGTATAGAATCATTAATGGAAGCAATTGTTACTAGAATTCCTTCTCCTAAAGGAGATATTAATAAACCATTAAAAGCCTTAATATTTGATAGTTATTTTGATGCTTATAAAGGTATTGTAACATCAATTCGTATAATGGATGGTAAAGTAAAACTAAAAGATAAAATTAAAATGTTATCTACAAATGCAACATATGATGTAACATCACTTGGAATTCATAATCCATTTGAATTAGAAAAAACTGAATTAGTAGCTGGTGAAGTAGGTATTCTTGCCGCATCAATTAAAAGTATTGAAGATGTTAAAGTTGGAGATACAATTACATTAGATAAATATGATATAGAACCAATAGAAGGCTATAAACCAATGAAGCCAATGGTATTCTGTGGTCTTTATCCAATTGAATCATCTAAATTTCCTGATTTAAAAGAGGCATTAGAAAAATTAAAGTTAAATGATGCTTCATTAGAATTTACTCCTGAAACATCTGAAGCATTAGGATTTGGATTTAGATGCGGATTCTTAGGACTTCTTCACATGGAAATAATAGAAGAAAGAATAGAAAGAGAATTCAATATTGATCTAATCGCAACATCTCCATCAGTTATATATGATGTTGAATTAACAGATACATCACATATTATGGTAGATAGTCCATCTAAAATGCCAGATAAAGTTAAAATAAAAAGTATTAAAGAACCATATATCAGAACAAATATCTTTGTTCCAAGTGAATATATAGGTCCTATTATGGAATTATGTCAAAATAAAAGAGGTAATTATGTATCATTAGAATACATTGATAAAACAAGAGTAAATATACATTATGAAATACCTTTATCTGAAATTGTATATGATTTTTTTGATAAATTAAAATCTTATACTAAAGGATATGCATCATTTGATTATGAATTAATAGGTTATAAAGAATCAAATCTTGTTAAAATGGATATTTTACTTAATGGAGAAGTAGTTGATGCATTAAGTATAATAGTACATAAAGATTTTGCTTATAATAGAGGAAAACAAATAGTAAATAATCTAAAACAAATGATACCAAGACAACAATTTGAAGTACCAATACAAGCTACAATAGGTGCAAAAGTAATTGCCAGAGAAAACATAAAAGCAGTTAGAAAAAATGTACTTGCTAAATGCTATGGTGGAGACGTATCAAGGAAAAGAAAACTACTTGAAAAACAAAAAGAAGGTAAAAAACGTATGAAGATGGTAGGTAGTGTAGAAATACCACAAGAAGCCTTCTTATCTGTTTTAAAAATGGATGAAAATAGTTGATTTTTCATCTTTTTTTTGATAATATATCATGCAAGTGAAAGATTGTGATAAAATGTTAAAAAAAATATATAATGAACTATATGTTTTAGCGGGTAATATATATGAAGAATATGAAGAAAATTTGAAAAATGAAGAGGATTTAAAATATAATAATTTAGATATTTTAACTTTAAAACGACTTCAAATCACTTTAAGTATTTTATTAAAAAATTCATTTAAATATGATGAATATGAAATATGTTTGCTTGATGATGATAGTATTATTTTGTCTAGAATCTTAAATAAAACTAATTTATATTTAGATAAAAGCGCTGAAGAATTAAATATAAGAAAATCATATTTTTGTGATTTGTATTCATTTAAAGATGATAAATTAACATTTTTATCTAATGTATATGGAAAATATAATTCTTTATCAGAAAAAATTATGGCAGATATAGAAATGAAATATATGTATTTACTTAAAAATGATGATAATATGTCAAATGAAATGAAAAATCTATTATCTTACAATTTAGCTTTTATTAATCCATATATTGAAAATGTTGTTGTTGATAATAAAACTAATATAAAAGAATATATAAAAAATGAAGATCAAAGGTATAATGAAATGGATGATTCATCTAAGTATTTGTATGATGATTTTATTGAATTTTATACAAACTATACCTTAAATAAGACAATTAGTAAGATGTTAACAGATAAAAAAATGTCGGAAAAAGTAGCAAAAATTAATTCTATATTTATGAGATCAATTTTCTTATATATGAATGAATCTGAAATTGAAAAACTAAAATATAAATATAGATATACTAATCCAACATTAGTAAGTCAAAATGGATATGAATGTATGATGGATGCTTTTCAAAAAGTAGAAAGTGATAAAGAATTAATAAAAAAATTAAAGAATTAGATAACTAATTCTTTTTATATATTATAGTCATTAATACCATATTTTTCATTATGAGTATCTAAAAATAAGTGATTTTTAATTGGATTGTAAGTTAAATAACCAAATACAATATAGCAAATAATTATTATAAAAATAGATATAATATTACTATATTTAATATTTTTTAAATTCATTATTTTATATCCAATATATTCAACAATGGAATAAGTAATAAACATCATAATAAATATTACAATCATTTTTTCACCAAATCTATAATAAAAAGGTAAAAACATTAATAAATATATTGGAATAGATAATATTGCTTCAATTGTTTTAGAAAAAAGATAATTATTATATTTTATATTAAATCTCTTTAAAATAAAGTATTCAATTATACTAAAAAGTAGTATACTAGTAAATATCATTTTCATATGTTCCCAAATACTTTCATTTACAGAAAAGAATATTGAAAATAAAGTATTAGGAAAAACATCATAGGCAAAATGGATTATAAAACATAATATAAATGTTCCAATTATACTTATTAATTTAACTTTTTTTAAATTCATAAGTATCTCCTTTCTAATTATTTATATTATTAATATATCCAATTATTCAAAAAAATTAAAAAATTTGCTTTAAAAAAAAGGAAATTGAAAACTTTTGTCGTATATTAATAGTGTAGGGAGTGAAATTATGAATATGATTTCCAATGAATTAATCAAGCAAATCAAAGATAGTGTTGATATTGTTGATATAGTATCATCATATATTCCTTTAGAAACACGTGGTAAAAATTTATTTGGTGTATGTCCATTTCATGATGATCATTCACCTAGTATGAGTATATCTAAAGATAAACAAATATATAAATGCTGGTCTTGTGGAGCAACAGGAAATGTCTTTAAATTTATACAAGATTATGAAAACATTAGTTTTATAGAAGCAGTTAAAATATGCGCTGATAAAGCAGGTATTGATTTAAAAATAAATAATTATAAAGAAATACCTAAAAATAATGAATTATATGAAATGTATGAATTAGCAACTAAGTTATATCAAAATAATATAAATACAAAAGAAGGTATTGATGCTAAAAAATACTTAAATGATAGAAAAATAAATGATGATATAATTAAAACATTTAGAATAGGACTAGCACTAAATGATAGTAAATTATCTAAAACTTTATTAAAAAAGAATTATAAAGAAAAAAATTTGTTAAAAAGTGGACTAGTTGTTAAAAAAGAATTTAATTATTATGATTTCTATTATGATAGAATAATGTTTCCAATAGAAGATTCATCTGGTAAAGTAGTTGCTTTTTCTGGTAGATTATATAATAAAGATAAATCTAAAACTATTGGTAAATATGTTAATTCAATGGAAACAGAAATATTTAAAAAGAGTGAAATACTATATAATTATAAAAATGCTAAAGAAGAAGCTAGAATGAAAAATACCATTATAATAATGGAAGGATTTATGGATTTATTTAGAGCTTATTCGATTGGTATTAAAAACGTAGTTGTAAGTATGGGAACAGCTATTACAAAAGAACAAGCCACTTTACTTAAAAGATTATCAAGTAATGTAATATTATGTTTTGATGGAGATGAAGCAGGTGCTAAAGCAACTAATTCATGTAGTGATCAATTAATAAAATTAGGTATAACACCAAAAGTAGTTAGATTAGAAGAAAATCTAGATCCAGATGAATATATATTAAAATATGGTAAAGAAAAATTCATAGAAAAAATAAATAATCCAATTAATGTTATGGATTTTAAATTAAATTATTTAAAAAATAAAAGAGATTTAAATAGTTCTAAGGATATGTCACAATATGTTAATGAAATCCTAAAAGAATTAAATAATATAGATGATGATATTGAAAGAGAAATAACATTAAAAAGATTAAGTAATGAATCTAATTTAGATATTGATTTTTTAAGAGAAAAATTAGAAACAAAAGAAGAAAAAACAATTAAAATAATAGAAAAAAAACCGAGCATAATAAAAAATACTAATATGTATATAAAAGCAGAACAATATCTATTATATTATATGTTAAATAATGATAATGTAGTTAAATTATATAAAAAAAATATTGGTTATATGCCAACAGATAGATATCGAAAATTGGCTTTTGAAATAAGTCAATTCTATAAAACTTATAAATACATAAATATTTCAGATTTAATGATAGAGCTTCGTGATGATGAAGAATTAATGAATACAATAAATGAAATAATTATGTTAAATTTAAGTGATGAATATACACTTGAACAAATAAATGATTATATTAAAACTATAAAGAATTATAATATTAAAGTTGAAAGTAATCGTTTAAAAGATCTAATGAGAATGGAATTAGATCCAATAAAAAAAGCAGAATATGCGGAAAAAATATTAGAAATACAAAAAACAAATATAGAGGTAGGGGAATAGAATTATGGTAAATGAAATAAAAACATTTGATGAAAGAAAAAAAGAATTAGTAGAATTAGGAAAAAAAGAAGGTTATTTAACCTATGAACAATTAGCAAATTCTTTAAAAGGATTAGAAATAGATGCTGAAGACTTAGATGAATTATATAATTTATTAAATGAAAATAATATTAAAGTAGTTGAAGATGCATCAGATGATGAAGGTGAAGGAGATCAGTTAATACTTGATGATAATTTACTTACAAAAGATTTAACAATTAATGATCCTGTTCGTATGTATTTAAAAGAAATAGGACAAATTAAATTGTTATCAATGGAAGAAGAACTAGAATTAGCAGATAGAATACTAGAAGGTGATGAAACAGCTAAATCAGAACTTGCAGAAGCAAACTTAAGACTTGTTGTTTCAATTGCTAAAAGATATGTAGGACGTGGAATGTTATTTCTTGATTTAATTCAAGAAGGAAATATAGGTTTAATGAAAGCAGTAGATAAATTTGATGTATCTAAAGGATATAAATTTTCTACATATGCT
>OMSK01000013.1 GCA_900313725.1 uncultured Bacillota bacterium
GCAATTAATAGAGCAATAGAATATTATCGTAAAAAAGGTTATACAGATGATTGGATTTCTAAAAGAATAAAAAGTATTCAAGATAGGAAAGAACTCACTGATGTATGGAAAGCAAATGGAATAGAGCAGGAATATGAATATGGAATATTAACAAATGAAATATATAAAACATGGTCAGGAATGACTGCACAACAATACAAAAAATATAAAGGACTTCATAAAGAATCATTACGAGATAATATGGATAATTTAGAAGTATCATTAACAGATATAAGTGAAGAAGTAACAAAAAGATTAGCACAAAAAAATAATCCTAAAGGATTAGAAGAAAATCTTAAAGTTGCAAGACAAGGTGGACGAATAGCTAAAAGTACAAGAGATGATATTGAAGAATTATTAGGAGAATCAGTTGTTAATAATAAAAACAATTTAAATTATAAACATACAAGTAATACAAAAATACTTCTAGAAAAAAATTAAAAAAAAGACAAATAGTTGTCTTTTTTTCATATACTTTATTGGTGATAATATGAAATATACTGTAAAAGCTGGAGATACATTATATGGAATAAGTAATCAATTTGGAGTATCGGTTAGTGAATTAGCAAGTTTAAATAATATAAAAGGATCTAATTTGTCTATTGGTCAAGAACTTACCATACCAAGCAATTCTGGTACTAATCCTAATACTTTATTTATGTATACAGTAAAAAGTGGGGATACTTTATATAAAATAGCAATGAAATATAATACAACAGTAAATGAAATAATAAAATTAAATTATTTAACAAATACCAATTTATCTGTTGGACAAATACTTAGAATACCTGAAATGTATACCAAAGAAGAAGATATGATAATGCCTGAATATATTAATTATACTATAAAACCTGGAGATACAATTTATAGTATAGCAAGAAAATACAATGTAGATGTTAATACTTTAATGAATGATAATGCTTTAACAAGTACTAATTTAAAAGTAGGAAGTAATTTACGTATTAGAACAAATAAAAATACTATAGTAGAGGAATGTTTTGGAGTAGATTATACACCACCAGATACAGTATCATCAATTACGTATACAGTAAAATCTGGTGATAATTTATATAATATTGCGAAAAAATATAATACAAGTACAACTGCTATTATAAATTTTAATAATCTAAAAAATACCAATTTATCTATAGGACAAGTCCTTAAAATACCTAGTACTAATAGTAATACTGATATGATTTATATAGTAAAATCTGGAGATAGCTTATATAGTATAGCTAAAAAATATAATACAACAGTAGATAAAATAAAACAAAAAAATAATTTAAAAACAAATAATTTATCTATTGGTCAACAATTAATTATATAAGGGGGATAATTATGAACGATATATATCAAAAATTTTTAAAAGATAATCCTGGAAGTGGTAGATTACGTATAAGAGCATATGCCGCTAATGGTGCAGTTCCAATATCTAATTTAAAGGTAGTAGTAACAAAAGATATAGAAAATAATAAAATAACATTTTTTGAAGGAGCAACTAATGAGTCAGGAATTATAGATGGAATTACATTACCAGCACCCATTATTAATACAGATAATTTAATACAACCAAATAGTACAACATATGACATAACAGCTACATATAATAATATTGATTTATTATATAAAATAAACATGTACGATGATGTTATGGTGGTTCAAAATATAAGTGTTGTTCCAGATATGGGAATGGGTGAGATATAATGGCTGTTAGAAATCCTATTGTTCCCAATAATATAACAGTTCATTTAGGAACACCTGATAGTGATGCCAAAAACATAACTATACCATTTACCGATTATATTGCTAATGTCGCATCATCAGAATTATATCCAACCTGGCCAAGAAATGCTTTAATTGCTAACATATATGCAATTATATCTTTTGCCATGAATAGAATATATAATGAATGGTATAGATCTAAAGGATATAACTATGATATAACATCATCACCAGTATATGATCAAAAATATACAGAAAATAGATCAATATATGAAAATATTAATGATATAGTAGAAGATATATTTGATAATTATGTTGTAAAAGGAAATCAAGTACAACCATATTTTACAAGATATTGTGATGGTAGAGTAACAACTTGTTCAGGTCTTTCACAATGGGGAAGTGTAACACTTGCTAATCAAGGAAAAACACCATTAGATATTTTAAAAAATTATTATGGAAATGATATTAAAATAGTATATAATGCACCTGTTGGAGATGTAACAGAAGGATATCCTGGATTTGATGTTGGTTTAGGTAATGCAGGAAATCCTGTACTTTTAATACAAAGAGATTTAAAAAGAATTAGAAAAAATTATCCTGCTATACCAGATATTACATCTACAGTAGGTATTTATGATAAAGAAACAGAAAATGCTGTAAAAAAATTTCAAGAAATATTTAATCTTCCTGTAACAGGTATTGTAGATAAAGGAACATGGTATAAAATAAAATATGTTTATACAAGTGTAAAAAAACTATCAGATTTATATTCAGAAGGATTATCAAAAGATGAGACAACATTCCTTTATACAGATGAATTAAACTATGGAGATACGGGAATAGAAGTACAATATGTTCACTATTTTTTAGATGCACTAGCATTCTTAGACCCAGATATACCAAGACTTCCAACAAATGGAATATATAATAATAATACAATAACAATGGTAAAAGCATTTCAAAAAAAATATAATTTACCAGTAACAGGTATATTTACTTATAGAGATTGGTTAGTACTTCAAAATGCATATAATAATATATTAAAATCATTTCCAAAAGAATATCAAGATTTTGTTAATGAATTATATCCTGATTATTTTTTAACCAGAGGAGTAGAAGGAAAAGATGTGCGTAGATTACAAAAATTCTTACTTGCTATTTGTAGATATGATAAATCAATACCAGGTGTAAGAGTAAATGGAATATTTGATGAATTAACAGAAAAATCAATAAAAAAACTACAGGATGATTATGGCTTTGAAATAAATGGAATAGTAGGACCTCTTCTATGGAGAAAAATAGTAGAATTATCTAAAAGATAAATCATTTGATTTATTTTTTTTGATAAAAAAAATAAATATGTTATAATCTATATAGGTGATATAATGAAAAATAGAAATTTAATTATACTTAGTACTTTTTTAATATTAATGTTTATTATTTTAGGATTTGAATTTAAAATAGGTGAAGATGTACACAAAATAGATAAGAAAAAAGAAAAGAAACCAGAAATACCACAAATAACTAAAACAAATAATTTTAATATTGACTTAATTAAAACAACTAAAAGAGATAGTAATTATTTAATAAGCCCTTATTCAATAGAAATAGCTTTAAATATGTTGAGTGTTGGAGCTAATAATAATACTAAAAAACAAATAG
The DNA here is from genome assembly GCA_900313725.1 of uncultured Bacillota bacterium. Taxonomy (GTDB): domain Bacteria; phylum Bacillota_I; class Bacilli_A; order RF39; family UBA660; genus OMSK01. The sequence continues at coordinate 3,427 of OMSK01000013.1, forward strand.
AAGATGTTTTACCAGATAGAACAATAAATGATGTATCTATTAAAAATAGAGTTAAAATTGCCAATGCTTTATTTGTAAAAGATACATATAAAAATAAAATAACAAAAGAATTTTCAAATACATTAGTAAACAATTACAATTCAGAAATATTATATGATAAATTTAGTAAACCAGATGTGATTAATAATTGGGTTGATAAATATACAGATGGTATGATAAAAAAATTACTTGATTACATGGATCCTGATTTTGTACTAGGACTTGCGAACGCTATAGCTATAGATGTAGAATGGGATACTTCATTTGAATGTAACAGAACAACAGAAGCAGAATTTACAAAACAAGATAATGAAAAAATAAATGTAGAAATGATGCATAATAATTATGATTCATCTGAATATAAATACTTAAAAAATGAAGAAGCAACAGGAATAATTATTCCATATAATACGTATAATAGTAAAACAGGAAAAGCAGATTATAATGGAGATAAAAATCTAGAATTTGTTGGAATACTACCAAGTAATGATGTAAGTACATATATCAATAATTTAACAGAAGATAAACTAAATAATTTATTTGATAGTGCAAGAAGTGGATCATCTAAATTTGAAATTTTATTGTCTTTACCAAGATTTAAATATTCATATGAAGTACCAAACTTTAAAGAAATATTAATCAATATGGGTATTAAAGACGCATTTAGTAGTGAAAAAGCAGATTTCACAAATATAATGAAAAAAGATGATATGAGAAATAATTTACATGTAAGTGAAGCAATACATAAAACATATATTGATTTAAATGAAAAAGGAACAAGAGCTGCTGCTGTAACATATTTTGGATTAAAAGATATGGCTGCTCCATTACAAGAAGAAAAAGAAACAGTAAATATCAAATTTAATAAACCATTTATTTATATGATTAGAGATTCAAAAACAAAAGAAATGTTATTTTTTGGTGTAGTATATGAACCAAATATATGGAAAGGTAGTACTTGTAGTAAAGACTAGGGAGGTTTTATTATTAATTATTATCGTGATGATGCTGGATTTATTGATTTAAATGTATTAAATATTAAAGAAGTTAAGAATTTTAAAAAATTTTCATTTAATTATAAAAATAAAAAATATTTTTACAAATCAATAAACCAAATAATGGATTTATATAACGAATTAATTGCAGAGGAATTAGCGCATGATTATAATATAAAATGTTCTCATTATGATTTAGTAGAATATATGGATAATTTGGGTGTAATTAGTGAAAATTTTCTACAAGACAATGATAAATTTTTATTATTATATGATGTATTAAAAGAATATTTTAAAGAAAATGAAACACTTGAACATAATAACTTTAAAGATATTTATACAGCATTAGAATATAAATATGATTCATCAATCGCTAGTAAAATAATTGATGAATTAAAAAATGTATATACATTTGATGTGTTAGTTGCTAATATTGATCGACATGATAAAAATATCGGAATAATAGAAAATGATACAATATCATTATCTCCTTTATTTGATAATGAAAAAATATTATCTAAAAATTCAATATATGAAGAAATATATTCATTAAGATTAGATGATAATTATAATGAAGAAATAAATGATAAATTAGAAGAGAAAATATGGATAATAGATAATAATAATATAAGTAAAGTATTTGAAAGAATAGAATATCGTATAAATTCAAATATACCTGATTTTATAAAAGATGAAACAAGATATCGATTTAGTGAAAACAAAAAAAGAATTATGAAAAAAAGGTGATATTTGTGAAGATGTTAATAAGTGATTATGATGGAACATTAAATGTAAATGATGATTTATTATTTAAAATTGATTTAAAATTAAATATTAATGCAATAAAAGAATTTAGATGTAAAGGTAATATATTTGTAATATCTACAGCTAGAGGATATAATTCTATAAAAGAAGAAGTTGTTAAATATAATATTCCATATGATTATTTAACATGTAATAATGGATCTGTTATATTTGATAATAAAGATAATTTATTATACGCAAATACATTATCAATAGATGAGTTAGGATATATAAAAAATACATTTTCAGATAAATCATTATTTTATTTTGATATATATGAAAATGAACAAGAAGATATAAAAGATAATATTGTTTATGTAGGTTTTCGTGGAAAAACCAAAAAACAATTATCTAATTTTAAATTACAATATAGAAATTTTCATACATATATAAAAAATGAATGTACTAAATTAGATGGAGCAAATTTCCTAAAAAATTATTTAAAAATAGAAGATATATATGCAGTAGGGGACAGTAAAGATGAATTAGAATTACTACAAGCATATAATGGTTATAAAATGATATTTTCTGATCCTGCTTTACTTAATAAAAATATTCAAACAACAAGTAGTGTACATAAAGTAATTAAAAAAATTAAAAAAGTATGATATAATATATTTACAAAAGGAGTAAAAATATGAAAATAACAAGTGTAGATTTAAAAATTAGCGCTGTAAGACGAAGTCAATATCCAACAGATAATAAATCAGAATTCTTACTTGTTGGAAGAAGTAATGTTGGTAAAAGTAGCTTTATAAATACCTTAATAAATAGAAAAAGTTATGCTAGAATTTCATCAAATCCTGGTAAAACTCAAACAATTAATTTCTATTTAGTAAATGATAAATTTTATTTAGTAGATGCTCCTGGATATGGATTTGCAAATCTAAATAAAGCTAAAAAGAAAAAATTCGGATTAATGATGGAAGATTATATAATAAATAGAGATAATTTAAAACAAGTATTTATGTTAATAGATTTTAGACATAAACCATCACAAGAAGATATAATGATGTATGAATTTTTAAAATATTATAAAATACCTGTAACAATAGTTGCTACTAAATCAGATAAAATAGGTATCACTAAACATCAAACACAAAGAAATATGATATTATCTTATTTAGAATTAGGTGTTGGAGATGATTTTGTAGTATTCTCAAATGTTAATAAAGAAGGAAAATCAGAAATATATGAAAAAATAGAGAGAATTATATAGAATTAATTCTCTTTTTTCATACAATAATTTAGGTGAGTATATGAATTTATCATATGATGAAAATAATATTATAGTTTATGTAAATAATATAAATAATAATATTGATTTTACAAATACAAATAGTATAAGAGAATATTTTAAAATAATTTTTTTAAAACTAAAAAATTATTATAATATAAAACTTAGTGGCATATATAAAGTAAAAGTATATAAAGATTTTAATATAGTAATAGAGTTATTTGAAGAAGAATCAGATTATTATGATGAAATAGATATGGAAATAGAATTAATTGAAAATACCTTTTTATATCAAATAGAAGATATATATATAAGTAAAGATATTATAAAAAAATCAAAAATTTTAAAATATAATAATAACCTATATCTAATGATAATAAATAAATTAACAAATAAAGAACTTGGTTATTTATATGAAATAAGTAAATTAATATATAAAAATACAGAAAATATCATAAAATATAGTAGAGAATTACCTCTTAATTTGGTATAATTATTTAGAGGTGATTTTTTTATGAAAAAACCAGTAGTCGCATTAGTAGGAAGACCTAATGTAGGTAAAAGTACAATATTTAATAAAATAGTAGGAAAAAAAATATCAATAATAGAAGATACACCTGGTGTTACTAGAGATAGAATATATGGTGATGTAACATATGGAGATTATAAATTTCATTTAATAGATACCGGTGGAATAGATTTAGAGAATGCTGATTTTAATAAAGAAATCAAAATGCAAGCTGAATTAGCAATCGATGAAGCTGATGTTATTATATTTTTAGTAGATGGAAAAGAAGGAATTACTGCTAATGATTTAGTAGTAAAAGAAATGTTACAAAGACAAGATAAAAAAGTAATAGTAGCTATAAATAAAGTAGATTCAAAAGAATCAAATGAACATTTATATGATTTCTATGAATTAGGATTTGAACATTATATTAACGTATCAGGAGAACAAAATATAGGAATATCAGATTTACTAGATGAAGTATGTAGTGAATTTAATGAATTTGAAGAAGAGGAAGAATATAAAAATTCTATTAAATTTTCTATAATTGGAAGACCTAATGTAGGTAAAAGTAGTTTAGTAAATGCTATTTTAAATGAAGAAAGAGTAATAGTATCAGATGTTGCTGGTACTACTAGAGACTCAGTAGATTTACCATTTAAATATCATGATGAAGATTTTGTAGTTATTGATACAGCTGGTATGAGAAAAAAAGGTAAAGTATATGAAAATATTGAAAAATATAGTTTACTTCGTAGTATGAAAGCAATCGATAGATCTGATGTATGTGTTTTAGTTATAAATGCTGAAGAAGGAATAATAGAACATGATAAACATATCGCAGGTTATGCTATTGACGCAGGAAAAGCACTAGTAATAGTGGTTAATAAGTGGGATGTAATAGAAGATAAAGATGCTAAGATGAAAGAATGGAAGGAACTAATTAAATATGAATTTGCTTTTCTATCATATGTACCAATAGTATTCTTATCTGCTAAAACTCATAAAAGAATACATACTTTAATGCCAGAAATAATTAAAGTATATGAAAATAGTAAAAGAGAAATAAAAACAAGTGAAATAAATGATGTAATAGAAGAAGCATATCAATTAAATTTACCTCCATCATATAAAGGTAAAAGACTTAAGATTTATTTTGTATCACAGGTATCTACACAACCTCCAACATTTAATATTCAAGTAAATAATAAAGGTTTAGTTCATTTCTCATATGAAAGATACTTAGAAAATAAAATAAGAGAATCATTTGATTTTGAAGGAACACCAATAGTAATACAATTTAAAAATAAAGGTGAACAAGAATTTTAAAATCTACTTTTTGTAGATTTTTTTACTTTTACTTTACACAATAACTTTTATCTCAAATAATAAATGATATAATAATAATAGGTGATAATATGTCAATGGAATTTAGAAGAAGAAATATCGAAAATATTAATAGAGCAAACAATCCAAATTTTTATTCTTTATCATTTGAAGAAAGAAAAGAATTGTTAAATCATAATATGGAATTATTATCTGATATTGACGAAATAAAAAAAGAAGAAAAAGATGAATATGTTTTTCAAGAATCTAATAAAGAAGAAAATAATTCATTAAATGAAGATAATTCTTTACAAAAATTAAATACATTAAATGATGAAATAGAAAAAGATGAATTTTATGATGCATATTTATTTACTTCTCAAGAAGAATATAGAGAACAATTTATAGAATTAGCTAAAGAATTAAAAAATAAATATGGAGATAAATTTATTCTAATGATGGATAAATAAGAAGAAGAAAAATATTTGGATTTGTATTCGAAAGGATATAAAAGACCAAAGTTAGAAGTAATTAAAGACTATAAAGAATATATTGAAAAGGAAAAAAATAATTTACCTAAACCAGATTTAATATTCTATCATGGAGGAGCTTCTAGTGATTTTAATATTGATAAATTAGATATAACTAAACCATCAGAAAAACAACAAAATAGTAGTAATAGTTATGCAGGATTTTATATGTATGATGAAAATAATAAAACAGGTGCTTATCACTATGCTGAACAAGAAAATAATAGAAAACATACAAATGATTTAGGTGTAGTTAAATTATATATAGATCCTAATTTAAAAATATATGATTATAATGAACATCATTCTGATATGTTTGGTATCACAAGATTAAGTCAAAATACAATAAAAGAATTAATGGAACAAGGTTATGATTTGATAAAAGGAAAAGTCCTTAGTAAAACTGAATATGTATTATTAAATAAAGATAAAATAAAAAATATAGAATTTATACCGGTAGAAATTAATTTTGAACAAGGTGAAATAAATAAACTCAGATAATTCTGAGTTTTTATAATAGACAACTACTATATAAAATGATATAATATATAATGGTTTTAGGAGTAGGATAGTATGTATAATGTAATTGATTATTTAGAAAATTCTTCAAATAAATATCCAGATAAAATAGCTATTATAGAAGAAGATAAAAAAATTAATTATAAAGACTTAAATAATTATAGTAAATGTGGTGGAACATATTTTATAGATAATAATATAAGTGGGTTAATACTTATATTTATGGATAAAGGAATAGATACTTTAATCACATTCTTTTCTAGTATTTATTCTAATAATTGTTATTCATTAATTAATACTGAATTACCTCAAAATAGAATAGATAATATAATTAAAACTACAAAAGCTAAATATGTAGTAACAGATGACTCTCATATAGAATTAGCAAAAGACTATTTTAGAGGATTAAAAATAATAAATGTTAATGAATTAAAAGAATATAAATTAGATGAAAATAAAATAAATATTGTTAAAAATAATCATATTGATATTGATCCTTTATATGTTAATTTTACATCTGGTTCAACTGGAGTACCAAAAGGAGTAGTAATATCACATAGATCAGTAATAGAATTTATTAATAAATTTACAGAAATATTTGAATTTAGTAGTGATGATATAATTGCAAATCAAGCACCATTTGATTTTGATGTATCAGTAAAAGATATATATTCATCAATTAAAATGGGAGCTACTTTATTAATTATTCCTCGTTCTTATTTTTCAAATCCAACTAAATTACTAGATTATATATGTGATAATAATATAACTACAATGACATGGGCAGTATCCGCATTATGTTTAATCACAACTTTCCATGGACTTGATTATAAAGTTCCTGATAAAGTTAATAAAATAATCTTTAGTGGAGAAGTAATGCCTATTAAACATTTAAATAAATGGATGGAAAAATTACCTAATACTAAATTTGTAAATGTATATGGTCCAACTGAAATAACATGTAATTGTACATACTATGTTATAGATAAAGAAAAAGTATATGATAAATTACCAATTGGTAAACCATTTCAAAATGTTAGGGTAATCTTGCTAGATGAAGATAATAACATAATAAAAGAACAAAATAAAGTAGGAGAAATATGTGTATCAGGTACTTGTTTAGGACTTGGATATTATAGTAATTTAGAACAAACTAATAGTTCATTTACACAAAATCCAAACAATAATAATTACTTAGAAACAATTTATCATACAGGTGATTTAGCGTACTATAATGAAGATAATGATTTAGTATTTAATGGAAGAAGAGATTTTCAAATAAAATATCAAGGTCATAGAATAGAATTAGAAGAAATAGATAAAGCAATTAATAGTTGTGATAATGTAATTAGAAGTTGTACAATTTTTGATGAAGAAAAATCAAAATTATATGGATTTTATATAGGTGATATAGAAGTATCTGAATTAAAATCAAAATTAAGAGAAATATTACCTGTATATATGCTACCAACTTCATTAATAAAAATGGATGAATTTCCCTTAAATAAGAATGGTAAAATAGATAGAAAAAAATTAATGGAATTAAAAGGTGATAAAAAATGTTTGAAAGCGTAATTAATAATTTTAATACACCTACATATGTATATGATATTAATAAATTAATTGATAGAGTAAATTATTTACAATCAAAGTTTATTAATAAATCACTAGTATATGCTGTAAAAGCCAATACTTTTGTACCAAAAGAATTAGAAAATTATGTAGAAAGATTTGAAATATGTTCATATGGAGAATTTAATATATGCAATAAATTAAATATTGATCATAGTAAAATGGTAATATCAGGTGTTCATAAAGATGAACCATCAATAGATGATATGTTTAACTATGAAATAGGTAAATTTACCATTGAATCGATAGAACAATTTAAATTGTTAGAAAAAATGTGTAAAAAACATAATAAAAAAGTAAACGTATTAATAAGACTTACATCTAATAATCAATTTGGTGTTACTGAAGAAGAAGTAAAATATATAATAAAAACATCAGAAAATATAATAATAGATGGTATTGAATATTTTTCAGGTACTCAAAAAACATCATTAAAAAAGATTAATAAAGAAATAGATTATTTAAATGAATTTGTTTCTAATTTAGAACAAGAACTAAATATTGAAATAAAAGAAATCGAATATGGACCAGGTCTTCCAATACATTATTTTATGGATCAAGAATTTAATGAAGATGAATTTTTAACAGAAGTAAATAATATATTAGATAGATTAAATAAAAAAGTACTTCTTGAAATAGGACGTAGTATGGTTGCTAGCTGTGGTTACTATTTTACTAAAGTAGTAGATATGAAGACCAATAAAAATGGTAACTATGTTATTGTAGATGGTGGTATTAACCATTTAGTATATTATGGTCAAACAATGGCTATGAGAATACCTTATTTTGAGGTATATCCAAAAAGAGAAGAAAATATAGAAAATTATAATATTTATGGTTCACTTTGTACAATAAATGATATAATAGTTAAGAATATTAATACATCTAAATTAGAAATAGGCGATGTATTTATATTTAAAAATGTAGGTGCTTATTCATCTACAGAAGGTATATCTTTATTTTTAAGTAGAGATTTACCAAGTGTTATCTTATATAAAGATAATAAATTTATTAAAGTTAGAGATAACTTAAAAACAAGTGATATTAATTATCCAAATTATTAAGGAGTGTGTTTTATGGAAAGATTAATTGAAATTTTAGA
>OMSK01000041.1 GCA_900313725.1 uncultured Bacillota bacterium
ATCATTCAAGAAGAGGACTTCTTAAAAAAGTTGGTCAAAGACGTAGCTTACAAAATTATTTATTCAAAAAAGATGTTACTCGTTATAGAGAACTAATTGCTAGTCTTGGATTAAGAAAATAATTTATATTGATAAGTAGACACTATTTTTAGTGTCTTTATTTTTAGAAAAGAGGTAAATATGAAAAAAACATTTGAATTAGATTTTAGAGGAAAAAAATTAGTAGTAGAAACAGGAGAATTAGCAAAACAAGCTCATGGAGCAGTATTAGTAAGATATGGAGATACAGTAATTCTTTCAACTGCAGTTGTATCTAAAAACGCTAATATCTTATCTGATTTCTTTCCATTAATGGTACTTTACCAAGAAAAACTATATTCTGTAGGTAAAATACCAGGTGGATTTATTAAAAGAGAAGGTAGACCAACTGATGCAGCTACACTTGCTGCTCGTATGATTGATAGACCAATGAGACCAATGTTCCCAGAAGATTTTAGAAATGAAGTACAAGTAGTAAATACTGTATTATCTGTAGATAATGATTATTCACCTGAATTATCAGCTATGTTTGGATCATCATTATGTACATGTATTTCAAAAATACCTTTTGATGGACCAATCGCAGGTGTTAAAGTTGGACGAGTTAATGGTGAATTTATTATTAATCCTACACCAGATGAATTAGAACAATCAGATATTGATTTAACAGTAGCTGGTACTAAACAAGCTATTAATATGGTTGAAGCAGGATCAAAAGAAGTATCTGAAGAAGATATGTTAGAAGCTTTAATGTTTGGACATGAAGCAGTTAAAGAATTATGTGAATTCCAAGAAAAAATCATCGAAGAAGTTGGTGACGAAAAAATGGAATATGAAAAACTTGAAATAGAAGATACTCTTAGAAAAGAAGTATATGACTTAGCTGCAGATAAATTAGATAAAGCAATGAGAATAAAAGACAAGTTAGAAAAATATAATGCTATAGATGCTGTTAAAGAAGAAGTAGTTACTAAATATGAAGAAGAAAATAGTGATTTAGATAAAGAAGAATTAACTATATTAATTACTAAGGTTAAATTAGTATTAGAATCAATTGAATATGATATATTTAGAGCAATTACTGTTAATGAAAAAACAAGAGCAGATGGACGTGCAATGGATGAAATAAGACCTTTATCAACTGATATTGATCTTCTTCCAAGAACTCATGGTAGTGCTTTATTTACAAGAGGTGAAACTCAAGCATTAGCAGTTACAACATTAGGTGCTTTAAATGAATATCAAGCATTAGATGGAATTAGTTTAGAAGCAGAAAAACATTTTATGTTACATTATAATTTCCCTCAATTCTCAGTTGGTGAAACAGGAAGATATGGTTCTCCTGGTAGAAGAGAAATTGGACATGGAGCTTTAGGTGAAAGATGTTTAAAACAAGTTATGCCATCTGAAGAAGAATTCCCATATACTGTACGTGTAGTATCTGAAATACTTGAATCAAATGGTTCTTCATCTCAAGCAACTATTTGTGCAGGATGTATGTCATTAATGGCAGCCGGTGTTCCAATTAAAGCACCTGTTGCTGGTATTGCTATGGGTCTTATTACATCAAAAGATGAAAAAGACTATACTATTTTAACTGATATTCAAGGTATGGAAGATCACTTAGGAGATATGGATTTCAAAGTTGGTGGAACTAGAAAAGGTATTTGTTCTTTACAAATGGATATTAAAATTAAAGGTATAACTAAAGAAATATTAAAAGAAGCATTAGCTCAAGCTAAAAAAGCTCGTATGCAAATATTAGATGTTATGGAAGCACAAATTCCTGAACCTCGTAAAGAAGTATCTAAATATGCTCCAAAAACTGAAATATTTAAAATTAATCCTGATAAAATTAAAGATGTTATTGGTCGTGGTGGTGAAATGATCACTAAGATTATTCTTGATGCATCTCATGTTGATTCAGTTAATGATATTAATGCTGTTAAAGTTGATTTAGCAGATGATGGTACTGTTACAATTTATCATATGGATAAAGATGTTATTGAAGTAACAGCTAATATGATTAAAGATATTGTAAGAGAAGTTGAAAATGGTAAAATATACAAAGGAAAAGTTGTTAAAGTAGAAGACTTTGGTTGCTTTGTTGAATTATGGCCAGGTACTGAAGGATTAGTTCATGTATCACAACTTGATAAAGAAAGAGTAGAAAAACCAAGTGATATAGTAAGTGTTGGTGATGAAATACTTGTTATGTCTCAAGGATATGATAAAAAAGGAAGACTTAATCTTTCAAGAAAAGATGCAATCTATGGTACAAAAACAGAAGTAAAAGACTAGTAATAGTCTTTTCTATGTATAGGAGGAATTTATGCTAGTATTAAATATTGCTTTATTAATTGCAGGTTTTATTGTATTGATAAAATGTGCAGATATATTTGTAGATAGTGCTAGTGATGTAGCAATTCACTTTAATTTAAGTAAAATGTTTATTGGACTTACAATTGTATCATTTGGTACAAGTGCTCCAGAATTTGCAGTTAGTGTTAAATCAATTGTATCTGGAAGTGGAGATATTGTTTTAGGAAATGTTATTGGATCTAATATACTTAATATTTTATTAATATTGGGAGTTAGTTCTTTAGTACATAGTCTTGCTGTCAAAGATAATACAGTAAAAAAAGAAATTCCAATAACACTTCTTCTTACTTCACTATTAATAGTTGTATTAGGTGATTCATTGTTTGATAGGGGAACTAATAATTTTACTAGAGGAGATGGAATAGTAATATTATTATGTTTTTCCATATTTATATATTATTTGTTTACACAAATGAAAAATAAAATTAAAGATGATGATGAGCCAAAACATGGATTATTAATATCGTTTATATTAACTATAATAAGTATAATTGGAATAATTGTTGGAAGTAATTTTGTTGTTGAATCATCTTCGTATATTGCTTCTACATTAGGAGTTAGTGAGAAAATGATTGCTTTAACAATTGTTGCTTTAGGTACATCTCTACCTGAATTAGTAACAAGTATTGTCGCTACTAAAAAAGGATCTTATGATATTGCAATTGGAAATGTAGTAGGAAGTAATATATTTAATATAGGTATTGTTTTAGGTGTTCCAGTTACATTATTTGGAGGATTTAATAATTATTCTATAAATGTGGTGGATTTAATGGCTTTATTAACTGCTACAATATTATTACTTTTATGTGCTTTTACAGGATATAAAATTGAAAAAAAAGAAGGAATATTATTTATATTAGTGTTTATCATTTACTATAGTTATGTAATTTTTGTATAAAAAAACTTATAGATATCTATAAGTTTTTATTTTGTAAGTATTTCATATATTTCTTCAACAGATTTTTTCTCATTATTTCTATAATAAGGTTTTAAATGTAGGTGAAAATGTTTTACTTCTTGTACATCACCATTGTTTTGAATATAAGTTAATCCTTCAATATTTAATTTATCTTCTAATAGTTTTTTGATTTTCTTAGATACATCAAAGATGTGTTTAAGTACATCTAAATCAATATCATTAATATCAGTATAATGTTTTTTAGGAATTATTAAACAATGTCCATTAGTATCAGGATTAATATCCAAAAAACATAATACTATTTCATCTTCATATAATTTATATGAAGGAATTTCTCCATTTATTATTTTGCAAAAAATATCCATATAATCATCTCCAAAATAATTATATACTATTTTCATAAAAAAATAAATATGTTATAATATAGCGCACAGGTGATTTTATGGATAATGTTAGAAAAAATATAGACCTTGCCAAAAAAATAATTAATAATGAAATCGATGAGTTATTTTCATATATATATCCTTTTACAACAGAAAATATAAAAGGTTATTATGATTTATTAGATTTTAGTAATAAAAATGTTTTAACAGTAGGATCTAGTGGCGATCATACATTGAATTTATATCTTAAAAATGTAAGTAGTGTTGATTATTTTGACATTAATCCTTTTTGTGAATATTATTTTGATTTAAAAAGAAAAGCTATTGAACATTTAGAATATGATGAATTTTTAGATTATTTTTGCTATAACGATTATCCTAAATTATTAAAAAATAATAATAAAGCCTTTAGTATTAGTACATATTATAAAATATTACCTTATTTAAATGATGATACCAAATATTTTTGGGATAGTTTATATATTGATAATATGGGAATAGATATAAGAAAATCTGATTTGTTTTCTAAAGATGAAAAACCAAGTAAAGTTTTAACTAAAACTAATTTGTATTTAGAACCTAATAATTATTATAAATTAAAAGATTTATTACCTTTTTGCCAAAGTTCAACCTTTTATAATTCAAATATTTATGATATAAATTTAAATAAAAAATATGATATTATAATGTTATCCAATATACCAAGCTATTTAGAATATATATATGAAGATAATTATTTAGAAAATTTTCATAATTTAATACTAAAATTAGATGAAAATTTAAATGATGAAGGTATAATCTTATTATCATATTTATATGATATAAATCACAATGTAAATTTTATTAATGGACCTATAATATATAATTTAGAAGAAGTTAATAAATATTTTAAATATGAAACATTAAAATTTAAAGGAATAGAAAATATATTGTATCATCAACAAAATCCTATAAAAGATGCAGTATTGGTATATAAAAAGACTAAATAATAGTCTTTTTTTATGAATATCTGCGAATATTCTATTTTATATTGGGAAAATATAAGTTTTTTATTCAAAAATAGTAAAAAAAATGATAAAATATAAATTGGAGTTGATAATATGCATACTTTAAAAATAGAAAATTTAACAGTAAGTGTAGAAGATAAAATAATATTGAAAGATTTTAATTTAACTATAAAATCAGGAGAAACTCATGCGATAATGGGTCCTAATGGTACTGGTAAATCAACTTTATCTAAAGTAATAATGGGTGATACTGATTATAAAATAGAAAATGGATCTATTTATTTTGATGATCAATTAATAAATGATATGACAGTAGATGAAAGAGCTAGATTAGGTATATTTTTAGGTTTACAATTACCTCCAAGTATTGATGGTGTTACAAATGCTGATTTTTTAAGAAGTGCACGTTTTTCTAAAGAAGGAAAAGACTTCAAAATGATGCAATTTATAAAAGAATTAAATACAACTACTGAAGAATTAAAAATGGATAAAAATATGATTCATAGAAGTGTTAATTTAGGCTTTAGTGGGGGAGAGAGAAAGAAAAATGAAATACTTCAAATGTATATGTTAAAGCCTAATACAGTAATACTTGATGAAATTGATTCAGGTCTAGATGTAGATAGTTTAAAAATTGTTGGTAAACAAGTAAGCAAATATAAAAAAGATAATAATTGCTCTATATTATTAATTACTCATTATCAAAGATTACTTGATTATATTAAACCAGATTATATTCATATTATTAAAGATGGTAAAATTGTTAAAACTGGTACTATTGAATTAGTAAAAGAAATTGAAAAAGAAGGTTATGAAAAAATAACTGGTTAAATATCGTGAAGGAATTTTAATAAATGAATAAAATAATAGTAAATGATGATTCAGTTGAATTAAAAACTAATTCATCATTGGATATAGATGTATATGAAAGACAAGATATTTTTGATGTTACAAAATTAAAAATAGATGTTAAAAAAAATACTGATTTAATAATAGAATATAATAATCAAGGTAAATCTAAAATAGATATAGAAATAAATATTTATAAAGATGTAAAATTTAAACTATTTGAAATAAAAGAAGGATATGAAGTTAAAGTTCAATATAAATATAATTTAGATGAATATAGTAATGTATTAGTAAATAAATTTTATGATGTTGATATAGTTAAGGAATTAGATGTTATTAAATTAAATGGTGAAAGTTCTGAAATAAACTATAATTTTAATACAATCGCCAAAGATAAACAAAATATTGATATAGTTGTTTATCATAATAATAAAAATACTATAAGTAATTTAAATAATAAAGCAGTAAGTATATTAAAAGGTTCTGTTACATTTAATGTAACGGGAACTGTATATAATGGTATAACTAATTGTATTGTTAATCAAAACAATAAAATAATTAATTTAAATGATAAAAAATCGACTATTAATCCTATTTTATTAATAGATGAAAATGATGTAGAAGCAAATCATTCTGCTTTAATTGGTAAATTTAGTGATGAAGAATTATTTTATTTAATGAGTAGAGGAATAAGCAAAGAAAATGCTTTAAATTTACTTGTAAAAGGTTTTTTAAAACTAGATATTAATAATAAAAAAATTGATGATATAATCGATAAATACTGGAGGTAATATTGAAAAATTACCAAGTGATGATTATGATGTTGATGAACATGTAAAATCATTAATTAAAATGAAATATAAATTTAATTTTAAATTGAAATTAGATAATGGAGGTGAATTATGAATAGAGAAGATTTCCCGTTATTGAAACAAGATATTATTTATTTTGATAATGGTGCTACTTCATTAAA
>OMSK01000014.1 GCA_900313725.1 uncultured Bacillota bacterium
AAAAGCTTCTAAGCATATTGAATTAAAATCCAATGAGTACTTAGAAGATGTAATACCAAATTTAAAGAAGTGATTATATGAAAAAAATAAAAATAGCGTTATTTCTAAATACATTAATTGTGATACTAACAATAATATCATCAATTATAATGTTTACAGGTTTTAAATTTATGCATGATTATAAATTAGTATTAGAAACAACCAAAATAGGAATGTTTAAATTCTTTACAGTAGATTCTAATTTACTGATGGGATTAGTATCATTAATATTTATATTTAAAGAAATAAAAGTATTAAATGGTAAAGAAAAAGAAATAAAAAAGATATATTATATTTTAAAACTAATGGCCGCTACTTCAGTAGGATTAACATTCTTTGTGGTATTTGCTTATTTAGGCCCTATTACTGAATATGGTATTAAATCAATGATTACAAATAGTAATTTATTCTTTCATTTAATAATACCAGTTATTAGTATATTAAATTTTATATTATTTGAAAAAACCGATAAATTAAAATTTAAAGATATAAAATATGGATTAGTACCAACTGTAATATATTCATTATTTTATTTAATTAATGTGTTAATTCATATGGAAGGTGGTAAAGTATCAACAGTATATGATTGGTACTGGTTTGTTCAAAATGGAGTATGGACTTCTTTAATAGTAGTACCGCTTATGTTATTAATAACTTATTTAATAAGTTTAATTATATGGAAACTAAATAGAAAGTAAAATGCTTTCTATTTGTGTTATAATGGATTAGGTGATTTATATGATGATTTTTATTGGACTTGGATTAATAGTACCAATAGTTTTAATAATAAGAAAAGCACTAGATTTTAAAACAAGTAGAAAAGATAAATTATTATTAGATTTATTATTATTTGCAATATCGATTTTATTTATAGTAATAATATATATATTTCCTACTGAACCTTTCATAATTAAAATAGAAGAACCACTGGATTATATATTGTATTCAGGACTTATATATTTATTCACACCTTTTATGTGGATAATAACAATATATTATTCAAGAGGAATACTTAAAAAAATAAAAGTAAGAAAAAATGCTAAATTAAAAGGAACTATTGATTATTACAGAGATGATTTAGATAAAATATCTCCAAACATTATTATGTTTACATCAACCTATGATGTAGATTATAAAAAAAGTGTTGCTTCTACAATACTTAAATTAAAATTAATTGGATATATTAAAGAAAAAGGTAAAAGATTTGAAATAATTAATAAAGATACTAGTGAATTATTAGAAAGTGAAAAAATGGTATTAGATTTAATAAAAACAGGTAATCTAGATAAATCAAATTATCGTCATACTATTGAAAAAGAAGTAATTAGTAAAAAATTTGTTAAGAAAAATAGTAATGTACTTGTAACATTGATTAAAATAGTATTAGTTATATTAACTAATATTTATATGTATAAAGCATCCATTGCACTAGATGATTATGTATTTGAAAACTATCATATTATTACTGAAAAAAGTAATAATAAAAGATATATTAAACTAGAAAAAGAAGAAGATATTGAAAAACTATATTATGAAGTAAAAGATGAATCAGTTTATTATGGTGAAATGTTTAACTATAGAGATGGTAGAAGAATGAGTTATAATTATAGTATGATTAGATCTAATGCTTTTGAATATTCAGTTGTAAGAAAAGCTGTGCTTTTAAATATATTGGTACCAGTAAGTATATTAGTATGTATTGTATCTTCATTTGTAGTTCTATATATAATTATTGATTTATTAATAAACATTAATAAAAAATATCGTAGAACATTAAAAGGAAAAGAATTATTAAATAAAGCTTATGGACTTAAAAACTTTTTAAAAGACTTTTCTCTAATAAAAAACAAAAAAGAAGAAGAATTAGTATTATGGGAATACTATTTAATATATGCATCAATACTTGGAGTAAATGTTAAAATAAATGACGAAGTAATTAATAAATATGTAAAATAAAAGAGGTGTTGTATGAGTATTATAGATATTGCAAAAGATTTAACACATAGTTTATTATCTGGAATAAATAAAAAGTTAAATAAAGAATGTTTTTATATGTTTACTGTATCTAAATTTATTTTAATGAAAGAAAAAATATTAAAGAAAGATTCAGGAACAAATACTATATATTTTGATAATGTAAAAAATCAAAAATATATTCCAATTATTTTAAAATTAAGAGAACAAATAAAAGAATTAAATTGTGAATATTTAATAAATAATGTAAATATTGTTTATAAAAAAAATAATAATATACCTGAATTAAGTGAAGCGTTATGGTTTTTAAATAAAATTCGTGATTCACTTGCTCATGGAGCTTATGAATTTGATTTAGATAATGAAACATTAAATATTAATAATAATCATGAAAATGAGAATAATCCATATAAATTAATATGCAATATACCTATTAGTTTATTAAATAGTTTATCTTTTTATGTAGAAGAAATTGAAAAAAATCCAAATTATAAATATGATAAGAGAGACTATATAAATTATATTGATAATATTAATACAATATTTGATTTTGATAAATATAAATATTATGACTATTATTATGACATTGATAAATATAAATATTATGATAATCCTATTATAGATAATAAATCCAAATACTATAATAATCCACCTATAATAAAAAATAATATTTATTATAACAATTTAGAGATAGATGATAGTATTGATTATTATTCATTTAATAAAAAGAAAAAAATAGAAGAAAAATCAAACAATAACTTGGAATTTACTGATGATGAAATAGAAAAAATTATATATAAAAATTCTCTTAAAAAAATAAAAAAATTAGTATTAGAACTTAGTAAATTACAACCTAATAATGAAAGACAAAAAGAAGAAATAATTAAACTTTATTCTAGAATAAGAAAATTATTAGAAAAAGAAAAAGATAATCAACAACAAGATGATTTTAGAATTGAAACAACTGAAATAATAAAAGAAATGTCTGATATATTAGGAATTAAAAAAAGTGTTCCAAATAAAGAGGGAGTAGTATCATTATATAATTATATGTCATTAACATTTGCTCAAAATCAAAAAAGTAATTATCCATATTTAAAATTAGGAAAAATAAATTTTGAATTTGATCCATTAAATACTAATGAACAATATAATTATGGAAGAAAAAATGATTATGAAAATTCTATAAAAAAATTAAGAAATTTATGTGAAAAATTTATTTCTGATATGGAAATAAAGATAAATAATTATACAAATCATCCTAGCGATAAACTTCGATATGATTTGATGAATTCATTTTCTGAATTTTATAATAATGTTATTGCAACATTTGGGTATAAAAATGAATGTATTATAACACCAATTAGAAATTCTATAGAACATGGTAATTATTTACCATTATATGATGGTATTATGCTATATGATCAAAAAGATCACATGAATAATAAAAATATTAGTTTTGCTTGCTTTAATTCACCACAAGACTTATTACAACTATCAGATGATATTAATAATCCGGAATTAAAGAATAATTTTACAATGAATGATTTTATAGAGGAATTACAAAAATGTGTTGATGATGGTATTACAAATAAAGTAATATCATACATAAATAAATTAGAAGGTATTAATCATGTCGCTCTTGCATCTTTAATACCACAAATAATTTCGCAAAAAGCTTAACTATTACAAATAATATGTTACAATATGATTAGGAGGGTTAATATGGTTTATTATGTAAAAACAAAAAATACAATACAAAGATATGAAATTAAAATTGATCAAGATAAACTAAATGAACTAGAGGAAGATATATTTAAAGAATGCAGTAAAATAGAACATTTTGAAAATGAATTTGAGGGAGATTTCTTTTGGAAAACTCATGATCCAAAAACTACTATAAATGTTCATTATGTTAAAGTAGGTGTTAAAGAATATTTTGAAGAAACAGTAGATGTATATAAATATTCTTATGATATAATTGATGAATCACCTTTAATGAAATTTATAAAAAAATTTAGAGATGAAGATTCTTCAGTAATTGATGATATTGCAGAACAACAAAAAGAAGAAGATAAATTAATTAAAGAAATAATTAAATTATCAAAAGATATAAAAGAAACAAGTACTAATTCAGAAAAACAATCAATCTTAAATGATCTTAAAGTATTAGGAAATGAATACAATAGATTAGTAGATGAAAGACCATATATTGATAGAATGCAAGAACTAATAGATATAAAAGAATTAAAAGTTATTAAAAAAGATGAAGTAAATAAAGTATATGAGTTCTTTAATAAAAAAGATAAAACTAAATATGGTAAAGTTAGAATGTTATAGTGGGGTTTAATATGATATATTTTAAAAAGAGTGAAAATGTAATAGAAAAATATGTAGTGGAAATAGATAAAGAAAAAATTGAACCATTACAAGAAGAAATAATTGATAATTGTAGTGAAATAATTCATCGTGAAGAAGAATATGAAGATGACATTTTTGAAAGAAGTGTATATCCTTGTTATGATGTAAGAAATATTGAATGTGAAAGAATAGATACACAACAATATTTTGATAAAACAGTAAATACATATAGATATACATTTGATGAATATGTACATCCATATTTACTTGATATATATCGTAGATTAAAAGAAGAAGATCCATCCGCACTTGATGAATTATATAATTTTTTAAATGTAGAAGTAATATTAGAAGATTTAAAAAAGAAAATAAAAGAATATGAAGAAATCATTGTTAGAAATAATAGATTTAATTGGATGGCTTCAGTTAAAAGAAAAGAATTATTAGATGAAGTAAAAGAAGTAGAAAGAAGATATGGGAATATAGATAAAAATAAACCTTACATAGAAAAGATATTAAATTGTATAACATTTAAATTAATTGATAGTGTATCTTTAGATAAAGTAGAAGAAGTAAGTAATTTCTTTGAATTAGATGATTTAGTAGTATACAGAAATAATAAAACAAAAATGAAAACAAGAAATATAGTATAAAGGAGATAATTATGGTAGAAGATTTAAAAGCATTAGTAGATGAAAAAGAACATATAATGTATGAAGGAAAACCTAATAAAAAGTGTTTCATATTTGAAGCAATATTTAATCCATTATTACCATTCGCAATTATATGGTTAATATTTGATGGGATGTTTATAGGAATTGCATCATTTAGTGGAGATATATCTAAATTAGCGTTCTTTTTAATACCATTCTTCTTATTACATTTAATGCCTGTATGGTTATACTTAGGTGGAATAATATTTACGGTAAAAAGATATAAAAATACATATTATATAGTTACTGATAGAGCAGTATATATATCAGGTGGTGTAATATCTAAACATATACAAAATAAACCATTCGCAGAATTATCACATGTAGATTTACATAGAGGATTCTTTGATCAAAAGTTTGGTGTAGGAGATATAGTATTAACAAGTAGTCAAAGAACTACCGATGATATAACAGCATCCCTATCTATAAATAGTATCTCAGAATATCAAGAAGTATATAAAATGGTTAAGAAATTACAAACTGATATTTATACAGATGTAATGTATCCTAATGATAAAAGACCTAGTGAAAATCATGGATATAATACTGAATATAAAGGTTGACAAACATATTAAAAAGTAATATAATCAAGAAGTAATTGATGAAGAAATTATCTAAGTAGTTAATTTGAAACTCTATACAGGAATTTGTAGTCATTGACTGAGAGCTACAATAGAAAGGCAAATTAATGAATTTCAATAATGGAGTCAAATCGTTATAGAGCGTTAATCTAATAAGGTAGTAGAAATACTATAAATTAAGGTGGTACCACGGCTAGTTCGTCCTTTAGGATGACTAGTCTTTTTATTTTAGAAAGGAAGTTAATATGAAAGAAAAATTAGAACAAATTAAACAATTTGGTATTAAACAAATTGAAGAAGCTAAAACTATAGAAGAATTAACAGAAGTACGCAAAGAATTAACAGGTAAAAAAAGCGGATTAGCTGAAATTATGAAAACAATGGGTAGTTTAACTCCAGAAGAAAGAAAAGAAATTGGTATGCAAACAACTGAAATAAAAAATGTATTTGCAACTAAACTAGATGAAAAAGAAGAAGAACTAATTTCTAATAAATCAGTATTAGATGAACCAATTGATTTAACACTACCAGGTACAAAAACAAGTAAAGGAGTACTTCATCCTTTAACACAAATGTATTATGATTTAAATGATGCATTTGCATCCCTAGGTTTTGAAGTATTTAGTGAAGATGATATTAGTAGTGAAAAATATGCATTTGATAATTTAAATTTTGCTCCTGATCATCCAGCAAGACAAATGATGGATACTTATTGGATAGAAGGAACAGAAGATAAAAAAGCAAATGAAAGATTATGTCTAAGACCACATTTAACAGGAGCATCAGTAAGATATTTATTAAAACATGGAGCACCTGCTAGATTTGTATATCCAGGACAAGTATATCGTAATGAAGATGTAGATTCAGGTCATGAAAGAGCATTCTATCAATATGAAGCATTAATAGTAGATAAAAATATTTCATTCTCATCAGGAATTGTTATGATTCAAACTATATTAGAAAAAGTATTTGGAAGAAAAATTAATATTCGTATGAGAGAAGGATTTTTCCCATTCGTTGAACCAGGATACGAAATTGATATGGAATGTTTAGTATGTAATGGAAAAGGATGTAAGGTATGTAAACATAATGGATGGCTTGAAATTATGCCAGGTGGTGTTATTCATCCAAATGTATTAAAATCAGCAGGGTTAGATCCAGAAGAATGGACAGGATTCTACATTAATATTGGATTAGAAAGATTAGCAATGATGCGTTATGGAATTGATGATGTTAGATTATTCCGTAGTGCTGATTTAAGATTCTTAGAACAATTTAAATAGGAGGTTATTATGAGAGTATCATTAAAATGGCTTAAAAAATATGTAGAATTACCAAATGATTTAACACCAAAACAAATAGCTTATGATTTAACATTACGTACTGTAGAAGTAGAAGATGTAATAGATGTTAAAGAAAAATATAATAATATAGTTGTTGGTAAAATATTAGAAGTAAAACAACATCCAAATGCTGATAAATTAAGAATATGTATAGTTGATATTGGAGAAGAAGAACCAGTACAAATAGTATGTGGTGGATCTAACTTATATGTTGGAGAACATGTAGTTGTATCTAAACCAGGAGCATACGTCGTATGGCATGGTGAGGGAGAACCTGTTAAAATTGAAAAAACTAAAATGCGTGGAGAATCTTCATATGGAATGATATGTGGTGCTGAAGAAGTATATTTGGATGCATTCTATCCAGCTAAGAGTGAAACAGAAATAGTTGATTTAGAAGGTAAAGGTACACCTGGACAAAATATTTCAGAATTAGTATGTATGGATGATACAGTATTTGAAATAGATAATAAATCACTAACAAATAGACCAGATTTATGGGGTCATTATGGAATAGCAAGAGAATTATCTGTAATATATGATTTACCACTAAAAGAATTACCAAAATATGAAATAGATAAAAACTTACCTAAATACAATGTAGAAATAAAAGATACAGAAAAATGTCGTAGATATGTAGGTGTAGAAATTGAAAATGTTAATATAAAAGAATCACCTATGTGGATGAAAGCAGATTTACTAAATGCCGGTATGAGACCTATTAATCTTATAGTAGATATAACAAATTACGTAATGCTAGCAGTAGGACAACCATTACATGCATTTGATAGAACTCATGTAGAAGGTAACCAAATAATAGTAAGAAATGCAAAACCATCAGAAAAATTATTATTGCTAGATGATCAAGAAGTACAATTAACAGAAAACGATTTAGTAATATGTGATACAGAAGGACCTCTAGCACTAGCAGGTATTAAGGGTGGTAAAAAAGATTCAATTCTAGATACCACTACAGGTGTACTTTTAGAGATTGCTAACTTTAGTGCTCCAACTATTAGACAAAGTGAAAAATTATTTGATGAAAAAACAGACTCATCAATAAGATATGAAAAAAATATTGATACTGAACGTGTTGATTTAGGATTATCTATGGCCTTAAACATGATAAGTGAAATGTTTGAAAATAGTAAAATAGTAGCTTATGGTGAAGTTTATCCTGTTAAAACAGAACGTGAAGTAATTGATATTCCACAAGAATTTTTAGATATAAGATTAGGTAAAGTATTAGAACAAAATACAATAGAAAAAATCCTAAAAGCATTAGGATATGATGTAGAATATAAAAATAATATATATCATGTAACAGTACCAGTATGGAGATCAACAGGTGATGTATCATTAAAAGATGATGTTATGGGAGATATAGCAAGAATATTAAGTTATCAAAGCTTTGAACCAAAACCATTACCAGTTAAATTTGAACATGCTGTTATTCAACCAAAAGTATTATTAGAAAGAAGATTAAAAGAATATTTAGCATTCAGATGTGGATTTACTGAAATATATACATATCCATGGATAGATGTTAAATACATAAATGCTGCAAGAATGGATACAACTAACTCTGTTAGATTAGCAACTCCACCAGCACCAGAACTAGCAAATCTTCGTACTTCATTAATACCTGGATTATTAGAAACTGTATCTAAAAATTTAAGATATTATAATTCATTTAAAATTTATGAAGTAGCTCAAGTATTTGAAAAAGGAGAATATCATGAATCATCAGAAGATGAAACATTACCAATCCATAAAAAATACTTATCAGGATGTATTGTAGATAAAGATGCTAAAAAAATATTCTATGAAATAAAAGGTGTAATTGAAGGTATGAATACATATTGTCATATGGAAAATATTACATTAGAGCAAATGGAAAAACCATCATGGGCAGATATTAATGCATATTTATCTATTAAATTAAATGATGAAGAAATAGGTACAATGGGACTTGTTTCTGTAGCTACTATGGCTGATGCTAAAATTAAACGTACTAATGTAGCAATTTTTGAATTAAATCTAGATAAATTAATACCTTTAGCTTCAAGAACAAATAAATATGAAAATATACCTGTATTACCACTTGTAGAAAAGGATTTATCTGTAATAGTTGATAATAATGTTACTTGGGAAACAATTTCTTCTACAATAAACGGTAAAGTAAAGGAATTAGAATTTATTGAAGAATATAAAGGAGAACAAATACCAGAAGGTAAAAAATCAATTACCTTTAGATTTAAATTAGGTAATGATGAAACTACACTAACTTCAGAACAAATAAATGAAGAAATGAATAGATTAGTAAAATTACTTAATAAAAAATGTGAGGCATATTTAAGAGAAGAATAAAAAAAGCACTTATGTGCTTTTTATTTTTTTTCCATACCTTTATAACTTGGTGAATATTTGTCAGTAGCAGTTAAATCAAGTTTATCATCTTTAACTTCAAATTCATAAACTTTTTCTTGATCCCAAGATTTTAATTTAATTGTTACTTTTTTACCATCTACTTTGTATGTTCCTTCAGATTTAATACCATATTGGTTTTCATATGAAACTTTATCACCTTTTTCAAAAACAAATGTTGTTTTTAAACCGTCATTAGTTTCACCTTTCCAAGTACCAATAATTGGACTTTTTTTACCACATCCAACTACTAAAACTAAAGAAAATACAGCAATTACGCTAAGTAAAAATTTTTTCATGTCATCCTCCTCTATAATAATTATATAATTTTTTATGTTTGATTACAATTAAAATATGATATAATATTAAAAACGGAGGAATAATTATGAATATATATGAAGAAATAAAAAAATTTAAAAAGAGACATCCAATGACAGTTGCTTGGAGATTAAAAAAACATGCGAAAGTGATTCAAAAATTCTTAAATCCAGGAGAAGAACCTTTATATGTTTTTGCAGGTCAAAAAAATTCAAATCCGTTAAATATAATGACAACATATATAGTAGTACTAACAAATAAAAGAATAATACTAGCTCAAAAAAGATTAATATTTGGTTTCTTTTATACTACAATTACACCAGATTTATTTAATGATTTAAAAGTAAAACAAGGTATAATTTGGGGTAAAATATATATAGATACAATTAAAGAAGAAGTTATTATATCTAATATAGATAAAAGTGCTTTAGATGAAATAGAAACTAATATATCTGAATATATGATGAGAGAAAAAAAGAAATACGTTGAAGAATAAAAAAGTATTTTCTTTTTTTTTATTTAATGATATAATTATAACAAGAATAAAGGGAGCGGTTATGATGAATGAGATAAGCGTAATATCTGGAGAACAATCACTTAATGGTGAAAAGATTAGATACATTAATTTTAATAATAATAATTATTCTATATATACATTAAATGAAAAAGATGATGAGGGATATGAAAAATTATATATCAATAAAATAGTTGATAATGAAGAAGATACTATTACTGATTCAGAATGGGATGAATTAAAAAGTAATATTCCTACAATTGTTAAAGAAATAAAAAATAATTCAATAACTAGTTTTAAAGATTTAAGTCTTGAAGATATTAAAAGCTGTAATTTAAAATATTCAAAAGCATTTAAATTAAAAGTTAATATTGTTGATTCAATAAAAAAAGAAGAAAAAGAATTAGATATTCATTCTGAAATAAATAATTTAATTAAAGAATTAAATCAACAAGAAAAGTCAATAAATCAATTAGATAGCTTTTTGGATAAGGTTGATGGAAATATTATAGAAAGACCTGCTAATCCAAATAATAAAT
The DNA here is from genome assembly GCA_900313725.1 of uncultured Bacillota bacterium. Taxonomy (GTDB): domain Bacteria; phylum Bacillota_I; class Bacilli_A; order RF39; family UBA660; genus OMSK01. The sequence continues at coordinate 10,810 of OMSK01000014.1, forward strand.
ATGAAAAAGAAATGGAACAATTAAAAGAAGATTTAGAAAAACAAAAAAATGAAAATAAAATTCTACAAGAAAAAATAACTATCTTACAATTACAATTAAGTAAGTATAAAAAGAAAATAGAACAAATAAAAATTATGATAGACCAATCATAATTTTTTTGTTATAAAAATATAATTTAATGAGGTGAATATATGAAAAATGCCCTAAAATATTATTACAATTTAAATCCAGTAGATATTCACCAAATAAATAAAATGTATAAATTTAGTATAAATAATGAATATTATTATTTATTTGAAGTAAAAGAAAATACTAATATAAATAATATATATAATTTAAATGTCGAATTAAATAAAAGAAGTATATATAGAGTTCAAATTGTATTAAATAATCAAAATAATATTATTACATTTATTAGTCAAGTAAATTATGTTTTAATAAAATCTCCTATTAATTTAGATAAAACTATAACATTAGATGATATATTATTTTTTAATAATATAACTAAAGGAATTAATTATAATTTTAATCGAAGAGATAATTGGTATAGCTTATGGATTAATAAAATAGATTATTTTGAATATCAAATAAATGAATTAGAAAATAAATATCCACTTATAAAAGAAAGATTTAATTATTTTGCGGGATTAACAGAAACAGCAATATCTTTAATAATTAATTTAGAACCAAAGCCTATATTATGTATAAGTCATAATCGAATAAAGAAAAATACAACATTATTTGATTTATATAATCCTTTTAATTTTATTATAGATAGTAATATGAGAGATATCGCAGAGTATTTTAAAGATAATTCATCTGATATAGAAAACTATATAAAAAACAGTAAATTAACCCAAGATGAATTAAGATTATTATTTATAAGAATTCTTTATCCATCATATTATTTTGATATATATGAGGAAATAATAGAAAATAACATAAATGAAGATGAAATAAAAAAAATAAATATAAATGAGTATGAAAATCTAATAAAAAAAACATATATCTTATTAAAAGACATATGCTTATTGCCCGATATTGATTGGTTAATTAAATGACATTAACAACACCTTTAATAGTAGGAACTTCTTCTCTTATGGCATTTTCAATACCATCCTTTAAATCAAGATCTAGCATTTCACAGTTAGAACAAGCCCCCATCATTCTGATATAAACGATATCATCTTCATATTTAACAAATTCAATATTACCACCATCATTAATTAAAAATGGTCTTAAAGTATCGATGACGTCGATTATTTTGCTTTCTGCCTCTTTCATCAAATCACCGATACTTATTATAGTATAAAAAATAAAAATAGTAAATACTTTTTATTTAATAAATTATGTGTTATAATCTAAAAAGAGGTGTTTCTATGAGCAAAATAGTGAAAGGAATAGTAACAGGTATAGAACCATATGGAATATTTGTTAAAATAGATGATGAAACAGATGGATTAATACATATTTCTGAAATATCAAGTAAATTTGTAAAAGATCCGGGTTTGTTTGCTAAAATAGGCGATGAGATTGAGGCAGAGGTATTAGAGACTACTGAAGATGGAAATATTAAACTAAGCATTAAATCATTACAAGAAGAAAAGAAAAGAACAAGAAAAAGAAGATATATTAAAGAAACGAGTATTGGATTTAGAACACTAGAGTATAAATTACCATTTTGGATTGAAAAAAACTTAAAAAAACACAAAAATGACATAAATAGTATTGACAAATAAAAAGTTTGATTGTATACTTAATATTGTCGAAAGGGCGATTAGCTCAGTTGGTTAGAGCACCTGCCTTACAAGCAGGGGGTCACAGGTTCGAGTCCTGTATCGCCCACCATTAAAATGCC
>OMSK01000005.1 GCA_900313725.1 uncultured Bacillota bacterium
ATATATGCGACTAATGCTGAAACAGGAAAAACTAATATTTATAAATATGAAAAAAGCGAAAATACTGTTCAAATATATGAAAAGTTAGCAAAAAAAGCAACTGTTGATAAAACAGATAAATATAAAAAATTAATCCTAATTATGGGAGCAGCAATTATAATTCTTGTATTATTAACAACAATAGGATTTACAAAAAAACCAAAAGATAAAAAACAAGAAAAAAGTAAATCAGAAAATTCATTAACAAAAAAAGATATAAAAAAGATAGAAAAAACAACAAAGAAAGATGAAAAAAAGAATAAGAAAAAGCAAAAAAAAGGAGAACCTGAATTTTAGGGTTCTTTTTTTATTCTACTTGCTAATAGTGTAATAATATGATATAATTTTTATGTTAAAATTGGTGATGATTAATGAAGGATAATAAGTTTAAAAATATATTAATATATATGTTAACAGTATCAAGTATTATAATATTATCTATATTACTAACATCAAGTTATCGTAGTGATATAGATCCAGATGCATATTATGAAGTGTATCTAGATGGTGATGTAATAGGTGCTGTTAAATCAAAAAAAGAATTAGAAAACTACATTGATAAAAATAATTATTACTATAAGAAAAAGTTTGATGTAAAAAATGTTTATTCACCAAATGGATTAGTAATTGAAAAAAAATTAACTTATGATAAAAAAATAAGTAGTGTAGAAGATATATATAATATTATTCAAGCAAGAAGACCATTTACAATACGTGGATATCAATTTACTATTAATACCACTATTCAAAATGGTAAAAAAGAGGAAAAAAGACAAACTAAAATATATGTAACAGATAATGCTTTATTTGATGAAGCAGTTGTTAATTTATTTAAAGCATATGTTGGAACTGATGAATATCAAGCATATGTAGATGAAACACAAGTTCCAATTACAACAACAGGTACAATAATTGATAATGTGTATTTAAAGGATAATATAACTATAAAGAAAACAAATATACCAGTAACTGAGACAATATATAGTGATGCTAATGAATTATCACAATTCTTATTATTTGGTAAAGAAAATAAAAAAACAAATTATACCGTTAAAACAGGAGATACAATTGAGACAGTAGCATTTAATAATAAAATCAGTGTTGAAGAATTTTTAATGTCAAATCCTACATTTACAAGTTCAAAGAGTTTGTTATTTCCAGGTCAACAAGTAGTTATTGGAATGACAGATCCACAAGTAGAAGTTGTAGTTGAACAATCAGTTGTTAAAGATGTTGTAAATAAATATAAAACAGTTGAAAAATATGACTCAAGTAGATATGTTGGTGATGATCGTGTTACCCAAAAAGGTGAAGATGGTCTAGAACGTGTTAGTCAAAAAGTGGAAATTATTAATGGTAATATTACATACATTAAACCAATAAGTAAAACAGAACTTAAACCAGCTACAGATAAAATAATTGTTCGTGGTAAAAAACAATATGCATCTGGTTATAATGGTGGAGGAGTTGCTCCTGCTACTAATACATCTTGGGGATGGCCAACAAATAGTGGATATACAATATCATCTGATTATGGATGGCGTGTTGATCCTTGGTCAAGAAGACGTAATCTACATTATGGTATAGATATATCTGGTACAGGACATGGTTCTCCAGTATACTCAGTAGCAGACGGAACAGTAATGCCATTTGGTTGTCATTGGAGTTATGGATTATGTTTATTGATTAACCATAATAATGGATATTATACATTGTATGCTCACATGAGTGCTAAACTTGTATCACCAGGACAAAATGTTGCTAAAGGTCAACAAATAGGACGTGTTGGTATGACTGGTTCAGCAACTGGACCACACTTACACTTTGAAGTATATACAGGTGGTATGCCATATCGTGGTGGAGTAAGACAAAGTCCATGGATATTATATAGATAAAAAGACATTTTAATGTCTTTTTTTTATATACTTAAATAGGTGATATAATGAGAAAAATTCATCTAAAAAAAAGAAATAAAATTATAAAATTTAAATTAAAAAAAAGAAAATCAAAAAAACAAAAAATAATAATAATAATTATATTATTAATGATATCTATAAGTTTATCTTTTATGTATATTAATAAAAAAGTAACACCACTACTTATGATGTATGCTGAAAAAAAATCACGTACAGTCGCAACATCTATTATTACACAGGCTGTTAGTAATGATTTACTAAAAGAAATGGATAAAAATAATTTATTTATTGAAACCAAAGATAAAAATGGTAATGTTATTTCAACTGATTTTAATTCTATCATGATAAATAAATTATTAAATGAAATATCTAGTTATGTAGAAATATATTTAGAAGAACTAGAATCTGGTAATATAGATAAACTAAAATTATCTAGAAGTTTAAAAGAAAAATATGGATTAAAAAAAAGAAAAAATGGAGTTATATATGAAATACCATCAGGAGTTATAACTGGCAATGCATTATTATCTAATCTTGGACCTAAAGTACCAGTTAGATTAAATCTAAATGGTGATGTAATAACAGATATTAAAACAGAAGTGACCAATTATGGAATAAATAAT
>OMSK01000016.1 GCA_900313725.1 uncultured Bacillota bacterium
CAAATAGATTTTCTCGGCATAAAATTATACATTGTTCTAGGTATTGTAATTATCACTATTGTTGCACTTGATTTGAAAATTTATAAAGTAAATTATACTTTACAATATTTATACCATAATTAGGTATAAAGTGCGAATATTTTATCATTAATTGTCTTTTTTATCATTTATATACTTGAATTTAGATAGATGAAGTTATAAAACTACAATAATTAACCATAAGAAAACATCTGAATTAATCAGATGATATTTTTATTGTCTACATAAATTCAAGTGTATACTTAATTATATACTTAATTATTCACTTAAAACATGATATGAGTCTTCAATCTCCATTTTATTGCTCTCCAATCTAATAAAAGACTCATTAGATAAACAATATATTTTATCGTATTTACTTACTTTAAGAGCTTCATTTACATTTTCTAAACTATTTATATTAAACTGTTGATAATTCCAGCTATCAAGTCTTATTATTAATTAATATTATATATATCACGAGTATAAACTTTTTTATTATTTTTTAATTTTTCATCTACCCTATTTGCTAAAATAATATCTGATTGTTCTTGAAAAACATTAAAGTCATTTACAATTTCAAGTCCATTAAACGAATTATTGTGTAACAATGGCTCATAAATTATTATTCTTATTTTATTATTTTTTTTATTAATTTCTTTTATAATATCTAATATTGCACTTTCCCTAAAATTAGTAGAATCCTTTTTCATGGTTAATCTATATATACCAATGACACTTGGATTATATTTTAATATTGACTCACTTATATATTTTTTTCTTGTTTTATTACTATTAATTATTGCACTGATTAAATTTTCTGGAATATTATTATAATTTGATTTTAATTGTCTTGTATCCTTAGGTAAACAATAGCCACCATATCCAAATGATGGATTATTATAATAATTACCTATCCTAGAATCTGATGATATACCATCAATAATATTTTTTGAATCTAAATTTTTTGATTCTGCAAAAGTATCAAGTTCATTAAAGAAAGCAATTCTTAATGCTAGATATGTATTTGCAAATAGTTTTACAGCTTCTGCTTCAGAAGATTTCATAACCTTAATCTCAACATCTTTTTTTAATGATGCTTTTTTTAATAATTCTGCAAATTCTATTCCTTTTATACTTTGACCCCCTACAATTATTCTACTAGGATATAAATTATCAAGAAGCGCACTTCCTTCTCTTAAAAATTCTGGTGAAAAAATAATAGAATTAATTTTATATTGCTCTTTAATTTTGTCTGTATAACCAACTGGAACAGTACTTTTAATTACAATGGTTGAAGATGAGTTTGTTCTCAATATTTTCTGAATTACATTTTCAACTGAAGTAGTATTAAATTCATTATTTTTTTCATCATAATCAGTAGGAGTACATATTATAATGTATTCAGAATCCTTAAATGCCAATTTATAATCGCTTGTGGCTTGTAAATTTAACTTTTTTGTTTTAAAAAATGTTTCTATATCTTTATCCTTTATTGGAGATATTTTTTTGTTTATTAAATCTATTTTAATATTATCAATATCATAAGCAATCACCTCATTATCTTGACTTAATAATGTAGCCAAAGATAATCCAACATAGCCAATACCTGCAACTGTTATTTTCATATATTCCCTCTTTCTATTATTTTAAAATTCCATTAAACACTATTTCATTTTTTTCAGAATAGCATGATTCAATTTTTTCTGTTTTTTCCCAATTATATTTTTTTATAATATTGTTAAATTCTTCTAATTTATATTCTGGCATAGTAATAAGAGGTTTTGTCGTATTTAAAAAAGAAAATGATTTTAACAATAACTGTGTACCTATTCCGATGTTTCGATATGACTTTTCAACATAAATGGTACATATTTTCTTTTCATCCATTGTATTTTTTAAGAAAGCAACTCCAATTGGCACATTATTATTTAAACAAAAAATAATTTCTCGGACTTTTCCATCTAATTCGTTACAAAACCTTTCATGAAACCAATGATAATGATTAGGATAGTCTATTTCTAATTCTTTTGTTATGTTATATAGTTTTTCTAATAACTGCTTCCTTTTCAAGTCATCATTTATTTTTGAGTATTCATAATATTTTAACATTTTCCCACCTAAATCCTTAATTTAATTATATTATAAAAAAAAGAATTTGAAATCTTCCAAATTCTTTATAGCATATAAAATAATTTTATATATTAAAGTTTAATATTTAAAGTCCTTTTTAGTTAATATTTTAGGATTATCTGCCACATAAGCATTTAAAGGCTCACAGCCAGTACAATGACTTTTTCCATTTTCTTTTAACCACTTAGCCATTATATCGGATTTTTTGTATTTATTACTTTCAGTAGCATAATCAGCCTCAATTTGATTAATTCTATGAGCAGCACAATTACATGGAACTAATAAGTCTTTATCTGGAATGTAAAATCTTACATAATCAACCAAATTACATTTACTTGTTGGATTTATTCTAAATTGATTATTAAATGTTTTACTTATTTCTTCATCGGTTTCTCCAGCCCATACTTTAGAATATCCTAATAGTTCAACAGAATTATGTTTATCTATATTTTTTAAAAACTCATTATATTTTTCTTTGTAAAATTCAATATCTTTTGAATTCCAAAAGGTATCCGGACTATCTGTTGGTCTAATTGGAATTATAGACCACGAGTTAAAAGATAATTCTTCTAACATATTATGTAAATCAACCATATCGGCAATATTATATGGACTAACAACAGTATTAGCCCTTAACATAATATTGGGATTTTGTTCACGCATTATCTCAATGCCTTTTTTTATTCTTTCAAGTCCATTTTTCAAGCCTCTTAATTTATCATGTATCTCTGGTTTGCTCCCATCAATACTAATGATTACTTGTTCTAGTCCTGCATCTACTAATTTCTGTCCAAAATTTGGGAGCAAATAACCATTTGTAATAATTGATGTTTGGTAGCCAGCATCATGGCTCTTTTTTATATAATTAATAATACTTTTATGTAATAGAGGCTCTCCACCAGTAAATCTAATAAGATTATATGTCCCCTTTTCATTCATATATTGAATAAGCGAATCAAATTGCTCATCTGTAATATTATATAATCCATGTTGATGGGCAAAATAACACATAAAGCAACCAGCATTACAATTTTCTGATAATCTTACAAACATAACTGTTGGATTCATTTTTATCTATTTCTCCCTTTAGCTAATGACAATTTTTTTTCTTTTGTATCACGATAATCATCATAATTACCTAAATACTTTGTAATTCCTTTATCTTCTATATAAAGAATCTTTTGAGCCATTTCATTAATAAAATATCTGTCATGTGATATAAACAAAATAGTACCAGGATACTCTTTTAATGCTTCCTCTAAAACCTCTTGTGTTGTTATATCAATATGATTAGTAGGTTCATCCATAATTAATAAATTAACATTTTTCTGCATTAATTCAAATAATTTTAAACGTACTTTTTCACCACCTGATAAAGTTCCAACACGTTTAAATACATTTTGTCCGTTAAACATAAACTTTGCTAATGATGCTCTTAAATGAGTTTCACTACCATAATAACTTTTCCTAGCAACATCTAAAATAGTTTTATTATCATCTTCAAATGTTATTGTTTGAGGAATATAACCTATCATCACATTACTACCAATTCTAACATGAATATCTTCTTGTTCATTTTCATATAGATTCATTATATATTTAATCAAAGTTGATTTACCACTACCATTTTTTCCCATTAAACAAGTTCTATCTTTAAAAGCAATATCAAATGATACTTGATTTAATAAATTCTTATCAGCCACGGTCAAATTAAAATCTCGCACCATTAAAACTTGTTTACCTGATCTATCAGTCATTTGAAAATTTAATGGAATCTCCTTCTGAGTTTCAGGTTTATCTAAAAGTTCAATTTTATCTAATCTCTTTTGAATACTTGCTGCTCTTTTAAAAAAAGATTCTCCCCCTGGATAAGCTAATTTCCCAAATTCTTGTAATTGCTTTATTTTTCTTTTCATAGCTTCGATCATTTTTTGTTGATCTTTATATTGTTCAAATTCAGCTAAAGTTCTTCTCTCATTTTCCTCTAAATAATATGAGTAATTTCCAAAGAAAATTTCAGATTTACCTCTTTCAATTAATACTATTTTTGAAACTACTTTATCAAGAAAATATCTATCATGTGAACATAATATTATTGTACCAGTATAATTTTTTAAATAAGACTCTAACCACTCTAAAGTATCAATATCTAAATTATTTGTTGGCTCATCCAATAACAAAATATCTGGATTAGATAGCATAATTGAAGCCAAATTTACTATTGTCTTTTCTCCACCTGATAATGTATTGAATTTTCTATTTAGCATATTTTCATCAATTCTAAATTTATTACATAATTCACTTATTTTAGAATCTATAGCATAACCATCTAAATCCATAAATCTATTTTGTAATTTTCCATAACGTTCCAATATTTTATCTAATTCATTTGAATCAGCAACAGCCATTTGCTTTTCTAACTCTTTCATGTGTTCTTCTATTTCAAAAACATCTTTAAAATCTCTTATCAAGATATCTCTAACAGTACATTCATCATCTACTACTGGTGGCATTTGTGATAGTAATCGTACATTAGCACTCTTTCTAATATTAATACTACCACTATCAAGCCCTTCTTCCTTAGTAATAAGTTTAAATAAAGTAGTTTTACCGCAACCATTAGGTCCTATCAACCCGATTTTTTCTCCAGATGTTACATCCAAAGCAAAACTGTCTAATACGTTTTTAAAACCATAATTTTTTGTAACATTAGCTATTGAAATATCCGTCATTTTACTCAAGCTCCTTATCTACATTGTTAAACATTGTTCTTAAATCATCTATACTATATTTTAAGAAATAATCGTTTAATTCTTCGCTTTTACATTCTGTTAATACAGTATCATTATCAATGGTCGATATAACACTATTTAATGGATAACCAATCGTTTCAACAGTAGCTAATTTTTTTCTAACAATGTATGGTATCTTATTATAGCACCAAAACTCTTTTTTATCATTAGAAATAAGAAAATAAGCTCTAGTTATATAAATAGTACTACCAATTTTTATTTTATCACCAACTACTATATCATATAAATGATCTTTTACTGTTACATATTCTTTACCATCTATTATAATTCCATCATCAATTCCTAAAATAAAATCGAAATTCTCTTTTATTTGTTCTTTAGCATTTTTTGCTTTAGCTTTTGCCCTTTCAAGATTTGTACCAATTTCATCTTTATCGACAAAATAATCATAATCATTTAAACTTTTAATCACAATGTTATATCCTAATATTGAATAAAGCATTCTTGAAATAATTTCAAATTTAGAATTATTTTTTGTTGCTATTAAAATTTTCATAATTGCTATCCCCCAAACTAGTTATATGAAAGTTCAATTAATTCCATCCATCTCATATAAATCTCATTATAATCATCTATGTTGTAACCCTTTAAGAATTCTTCCCATTCTTCTTCTAAATCATTAATTTTTAGACTTTTCTTTAAAATGTAAATATCAAAATATTTTGTTGATATAGATACATTACCTAAATCAATATAATAATACTTCTGATTATTAACTAAAATATTTGTCAAACTAAAATCTCCGTGAATTAAAGCATCATCATTAGGTTTATTCTCCTTTAGAAAATTAATTAAATCATCCTTAGAAAAGCTTTTAAAATATTCTCCTCTTAATTGATAAACTATATCAATTTTTTCTATCGCATTCTTTAATAAATTGTTTACAGAAAATTTTTTAAATTGACATTTCTCATTATAATGTTCATGAATTTTTTTTAACTCTTGTCCGAGCTCAAATCCAAATTTTTTGAATTTATATAATGGTTCTCCATCAATATATTCTCTCAACAAATACTCTTTATTTTCATATAATCTATAATAATAAACATCCGCAACACTCATTTTACCATTCAAATATTGTAATACATCATATTCTTCTTTTAAAGTGTCATCTCCTTTAATATTTTGAACTTTTAAAATAGCATCTAGATTTTCTTTTGTTTTTACACTGTAAACCAGGCAACCAGAAAGTCCTAATTTTTCTTGCCTAAGTGTTTCTATTTTAATTAAACCAAGTAATTTTTTATCATCAATAACTATTTTATTTGCAGTTTTTTTTATTCTACAAACCAAATATTCAGTGCCACCATAATTTTTATTAATATACCTAATAAAATCTTCTTTATTTTGATATATACCAAATTTTTCTAAATTTATAATATTAAGAGCATCATCTAAACTATTATACCTTTTTATTGATGTAATTTGAATTTCTAATTCTTCATCTGTATTTTCATTAATTAATTTGCACATTTCTAAATATTCTAAATTTAAACTATTATCAAATATTTTATAATTTTGCCTATCATTTTTTATGTCCTCAAATTCTTTTCTATTACATTTTATCTTCTTGATCATTTTCAGTTAACACTCCTTTCAAACACTTAATAAACTCTTTTATAACGAAATTATTATTCTTATTTTGCATGGCAACATTAACTGAATATATATCCGCAGTTGTTTTTGATGAAATAATACATAAATTACCTTTTTCTATTTCATCTCTAACTATTTCTTCATTAATATATCCAATACCAATTCCTGCTTTTAATAATTCCTTTGATACTGGAGCAGAATCACTAATTGCTTTTACTACAAATTTAATATTTTTGTTTTCAATTTCTAATTCTTTACCTAGATTAGTGCTACTATCAGGAACTATTATAGGTACAATTGTTTCACTTGATTTTTTTTCATTTAATATTTTCTTATATTTTGATGTTCCTACACATACTATATTATTGTTTTTCATTTTCTTTATATCTATGCCAGATAAATTTATGTTTTTTGAAGAATTAAAAATTACAACATCCAATTTTTTTGCTTGTAAATCTTTAAACATAATTTCTTCATTTTTACATCTTATTATTACTTTTATATTAGGAAATTTAGTTTGAAATTTTTTTAATGATTCCGAAAGAGATAGAAGTGGTAAATTAAGTGAAACGCCTATATTTATTTCCGTTATCTCTTTTTTATTTAACTCTTGTATAATATTAATACCTGATGAAATGTTATCATTAGCTGTACTCACATATTCATATAAAATTGCACCCGCTTTTGTTAAACGAACGCCAAAGTTTCCTCTTTCAAAAAGTTTAGTATTTAATAAATCTTCCAATTTACTAATACTATATGAAACTGCAGGTTGTTTTACTCCCAATATTTGCGATGCTTTAGAAAATGAATCCACTTCGGCACAAACTTTAAATATAAATAGCAATCCATAATCTAAACTAGAAAAATTCATAATAAACCACCACCACTAAGTTTATTATAACATAAATATCTTTAATTTAACATCCGATATAACCACAAATAGCATTTTTTATAATATATACTTGACTCAAAAAACCATTAGTAGTATCAATATTAAAAGCTTTACCATTTACTATTGAATTGATAGACTTAACAAGTTCTGACTGCTTATACTTCTTATCAACAAAAACTATTGTTTCAATACCCAAAGCGCTTGCCCAACCTAACTCAACAGAAACTCCCATAGAATCTTCAGGAAATGCAATTAATAAGTCTGTATTTTGAATTTCATTAAAATCCGCTGTTGTACAATCAGATCCATACATTTTCTTTTTACCATATTCTTCACGATCTAATGCCAAAAATGTTATTGAGCTAATACCTTGACAAAATTCATAAATATCTTTGATAAAAATTTCAAAATCTTTACATATCCCATCAGCGGTTAAATATTTCGATATTGGACAAGCTATAAAAATTTTATTATATTTCATTTTTTTCTCCTTTAATTAAATTTATTAATATTTTTCTAATATCTTCTGCACCATTTCCTTCTATTTTGAAATCGCTTTTTTCTTTCTTATTATAATCTTGCTTTAATATAAAAATAATTTGTTCTATAAATTCATTTTCAAAATTAGAATCGATTAATTCTGTTATAAATTCATATATTTTATTTACAACATAAGTTTCACCTTTTGGTAAAATACTTTGTAAATAATCTAAATTAAGTTTTTGTGTACCCCAATTAACAACTTTATATTCTTGTAATATTTTTTTGGCAAATTCTATATTATAAAATTGGCTTAAATTTTGTGGTGGTAATAAAATTGTAGGTTTATTAAGTGACTCTGTTTCATATATTGTAGTTAATCCTGGAGATGTTAAAAATAATTTTGCATTATTTATTGATGAAATAAAATCTTTTTGTTGTAATGTTTCTACTTTTATATTTCTACTATCAATGTTTTCCTTTTTTAATTCTTTTAATATGCTTATCTTAGCACTAGTACCACAGGTAATAATTATTTTTTCAGATTTAAAAATCTTTAAAAGTGGTATGATTACTGTACTTATATAAGACTCTCCATTCCCTATTGGAGAATGTAATCCCCCAACATTAATATGAATATAATCTTCTTCATATGGTCTATATTTTTTTTCAATTTCACTTTGAATTGGATTAATCCATTTTAAATTTTTTACTTGTGCTAATACTTTTTTAGAATCTTCTGTTAAATTACAACACTTTTGTGCACAATATACAGTTGCATCAAGTGGTAATAAACCCTCATCAATATCAGCCTCAGTCCACATAAATGGCAAACTATCAACAAATATAACTTTTACACGCAAATTCATTAAAATAGTAGCTAATTCAACATCTAAAACAATAATAGCATAATTTATCTTGTATTTTTTTATAAAAATAGCAATTTTCTTTTTATCTTTTGAAAATAACGTATCTTTAAACATATCATCTTTGAATATATTTAAATCAAATTCATTTCCACATGCAAAAAAGTTATATTCATTAGATAAACCACTAACAATAGAAGAAACCTTACCAACTGGTCCTAATCCAAAATTATTTGTTCCAATTATTATATTTCTTTTCATTGAATAACCTCCCATCAATATTCTTAGAAATTTCAATTAATTCATCTAACTCTTTTTTTGTTTTTCCAAAATGAACATATGGATAAATTATTTGTTCTGCATTAAAATTGCAAAAATAATTATCTATTGACTGCATAACCGATCCTTCAAAGTCAAAATATTTAAGACCTTTTTCCTCAAATGCCCATTTAGAAATGGAATATATTATATAAGGACCACTACCTCGTGGTACTTTATCTGCTTGCCAAGCATGCAAGCCATATACCCATTCATTATCAAAAGTAACTATGTTTCCAATAATAGGCTTCCCCTCATAATAGCCAGTAAAAATTATAGCTTTACGATGTTTTAATAAATTTAAAGCATTTTTTTTTCGACATTCTTGTTCTTCTTTAGTTCCATGAATTGCTATATCAAAATCAAACTTTGATGGATCATAATCTATCGCGATTTTTAATTTTTTAGATGCACTTTTTATATTATTTCTTAATTTACTATCTAACTCATCCAAGTCCATAACATTTTTTAAAACATGAGTATGCCTACTTTCTATAAATGCTCCCATTCCTTGTATTGCTGATATCTCTGTAAACGATGGATGTAAAGGCATATACATATAGTCATAATTGGAAAAAATGTAATTAAAGATTAAGTATATTGCCTCTTTTCTTTTTTTATTCGAACACTTTTTTACAAAATAAGGAGATAAATAAGCAAAATATCTATATTTACGTTCTGCCCATTTTTTTCCATCTTTATAATAAAAAGGCACAACATAATAAACTAATGGCTCATTATCTAATAATATTTTTATTATCTCTTTATTTTCATAAATTCCAATTGAAATGGGATTAATCCAAACAGGTATATCACTTATATTTTTTAAATCTTTTTCATACTCTTCTCTAGAAATAATTTTTAAATCTAATCCGTTAAATTGCATTGTTATCACTACCAGACTTTATCTCATTTAAGAAATCAATTATTTTATTACAATCTTCTTTCTTTAATATAGGTGGAATTGAAATAACCGCCAATCTATTAACTAATTCATTTGATTTGCTACATGAATTATTTTTTAAATCAGTATCTGTTAATTTGTTTTTTTTAAACAATTCATTTTCAAAATATAAACCACTCCACATTCTTCTTATTTCAATATCTTGTTTATTTCCTTTTTCTTTAATACAATTAAATTCTTCTTTAGAATTTAATAATAATAAAATATTCATCCCTGTGTCTCCATTTGGATCAGCACTATTTATTAAATTATTCAATTTAACTTTACTTAATATATAATTACGTGATTTTTGTTGTTTTAAAATAATATCATCTATTTTTTTTAACTGTTCACACAATATCGCAGCCATAATATTATTCATTCTGTAATTTTGTCCAAACAAAACATCATTACTATTCCAATTCGGAAACAAATCACGTTCTGCTCCCATATCAGTATAATTTCTCATTTTTTGGTATATTGTTTTATTGTTAGTTACAACAGCTCCACCTTCACCACAAGAAATTTGTTTAAATTGCTGAAAACTATATACCCCTATATCTCCAATAGTTCCAGCATATTGATACTTAATTTTTGCCCCAAATGCTTGACAACTATCTTCTATTAACTTCACATTATATTTTTCTAGAAGGCATTTAACTTTAGATAAATCAAAACAACGACCTTGTAATTGAACAACAATTACTGCTTTACACCCTTTTTTTAACTCTTCTTCTAAGTCTTGTAAGTCGAAGCCATTTTGTAAATCAATATTTAAAGGAACTGGTATCGCTTCTAAACATTTAACTGCTAATGCTGTCGCTAAAAATGTATATGAACTAACTAACACCCTATCACCCGCTTTAACATCACATCCTATCAAAGCAGTTACCAAACCTGATGTACCATTGGTAACACCCAAAGCATATTTGCAATTTACCTTTTTCCTTAGCATTTTTTCAAATTTATCTGTTGTAGAAGCTTTATTACTTGCATATCTAAATATTTTTTCATTTTTTAAAACATTTAATACTGCTTTTTCTTCTTTATTATCAAAGTATAAACTACCATACTCATTTGGATTTATATAACTCATTTTATCTGCTCCTTACTAAAGATTTTACTTTTTCTAAATCATTTTGTTTTGTTCTAATTAAAGCATAAATTGGCTTTTTTCCAAATTCAATAATTTTAGGATTATAACCTTTTACCATATCCAGTTCCCATACTTCTTTCTCATTTTGCCATTGAAATAATATTTGATTATCATTCATTATTCTTTCAAACTCATTTACATATTTAGAGTTAGTTATTATTACTGGAAATTTATGCCAAGAAGACACTTGTGAATCTTTATCCTTATAGATGATATATTTTTCATCATCATTAAAATACCCTGTTAACAATTTGGCAATTGTTCTCTGTTTCTCTACTGTATTGTCCGCAGTAATTACCAATTGCTGTGTATTAACATTATCACAATCATATAAAACATAAGGTAGTAAAAATCTCGAACTATTCCTACTCTCTTTATCATGAAAATCAAAATACTGTCTAATATCATTATTAGAAAAAATAGCACCTGCTTGACCGTATGATAATGTTTTAGATATTCCAAAAGAAGTAACCACATAATCACTATATTTTCCTATTCCTAATTCATTTTCTTGTATATTCCATGCCCCTGCAATATCTTCTATAATTATAAGTTCTGGAAATTCTTCTTTTATTGCTTTAATATCTTGTACAATGCCATATTGATGTGTAGCTATAAAACATTTTATTTCATTTTCGTTAAGTACTTTTCTAATCTCATCTACTGAAATATTATAAAATTTTTTTGGTATAACAAAAATTGGATTTGCTCCAACATTCATTATTGCCTCGAACAAAGAATAACAACAATAACCATTTATTAATACATTATCTCCATATTTTATATTTGCAAGCTTCAACACAGAAAGTAATGCTATTGTACCAGAATTAACAATTATTCCGTTTTTAATTCCTAAATGTTTGGCTAGAACACTCGCTTTTTTTTCATTTTTTGTCATTTTATCTTTTTAACACCTTTCCGTCTCTACGCAATGTCTTAATTAATGAGCAAGAACTCTTACATAAATTATTATTCTTTCCATAACCTATTTGATTTCCAAAATCATCATGATCTTCATGGAAATCACTTCCTAAGGTCCATTCTAAATTAAATTTATTACACATTATTTCTTGTAAAATTATTCCACTTGAAGTATCACCTGAGTGATATTTTTCTAAACCTACAAGTCCATTTTCTTTTAATAGTTCAAGCAATGCAATTTCCTCTTTTACACTAAGTCCATATTGATAAGGGTGTGCTAATATAGGATATCCATTAGCATTTTTTATTATCTGTAAAGATTCTAAAGCATCAAATTCATAGCCTGGATATATTGGGCGATTACTGTCTAAATATTTCTTAACATCATTTAATTGGTCATTAGATAATTCTTCATTATTTAAACATGCTTCTATTAATCGCGATAACCTTATATATTTATCGCATTGAACTTTCTCTAAAAGATCATTGCTTAAATAAGGAAATTTATGTATTAGTTTGACTAAATATTCTTTATTGACATGAGTTCTCAAATTTCTTTTTTCTAACAATCTACTTTTTAATTCTTCATTTTCTTCATCATAACCGTACCCCAAAATATGTAATCTAATAATTTTTTCATTCAATTTTATATATGAAGATAATTCCACACCATTAACATATTCAATATCTTTTATATCAGAGTTGTTTTTCAATTCTAATGATGACCTTATATCATCATGATCTGTTATTGATATCAACACAACACCATTTTTTCTACTTAATTCGACTAACTCTTTTATATTAAATTGTCCATCAGAAAATTGAGAATGAATATGTAAATCTATTAAGTTAGACATTGTACCACCTCATTTTTAATTATAATCTTAATAGACAATTTAATAAATATCCCAAATATTTATATACCATAAATATTATTTATAGCAAATAATATTTTAAAAAGATAATATTGATAATTGTAATTTTTAAAGATTTATCCTACGGAAGCAACATATACGCCTAATTCTTTATTAGTTAGAGCGACTAATAAACTAAAAAGACTACTACTCCCTTAGTAATGACGGTAGAGAAGAATTTTATTAACATTTAGACAATTAAGAAAGAAAAAGGATATTATCCATAATTCATTAGATTATATATATTGTATTTAATCAAAAAAAACACCTGAATAAATCAGATGTTACATTCTCTCTAATACTTCTATTCCTAAAATATTAAGAAGTTTTTTATTAGTATTAAAGACTATTTCTCCTAAAGATAGATATGATTCTCTCTTAGAAGTGTCTTCTTCAGTTAATATTTTAACTGAAGCATAGAAGCTATTAAAGGTATTAGTAAGTTCATATAAGTAATCACATATATAATTTAATGTTCTTTCATTATATGATTTTTCTAAAATCGATGGCACTTCAAGTAGTTTAAGAATAATGTCTTTTTCATACTTACTATATATACCTGTTACTTTATTCATATCATAATTATTTTCTTTTGCTTTATCTAATAATGATTTCATTCTCATCGTCGAATATAATAAATATACTCCTGTTTTACCAAACATACTACTAAACTTTTCGATATCAAAGATGTAATCAGTACTTCTATTAGGAAGTAAATCAGCATATTTAAGGACAGCGCATGTTAGAGTATTAGATATTTTTTCTTGTTCTTCTTTATCTAGATTGTCATTAATTTTCTTTTCTACTTCTAGTTTAACATTATCTATTAGATTAGATAGAGTCATTACGCCACCATCTCTTGTTTTAAATGGCTTTCCATCTTTACCATTCATCGTACCAAAGCCCATAAAATCTAATTTAACATCTTCTGGTACTATTCCCGACTTATAGCAGACTCTAAATACCTGCTCAAAATGAAGGGCTTGTCTATTATCTACGACATACCATATTTCGTCAGGGTGATACTCTTTCATTCTTTCCCAAATTGTTGCTATATCAGTTGTTTCATAGGATACACTACCATTTGATTTAACTAAGATAAGCGGTGGAATTTCTACTTTTTCATCTTCTTTTTTTGCGTCTACGACTAATGCTCCTTTGCTTGCATAAACTAAGTCTTTATCTTTAAGGAATTCAACTACATCATCAATATATTTATCAGCATCACTTTCACCATTCCACAAATCAAAACTAACATTTAGTTTATCATATAATTCTTTAATGTTAGCTACTGATACTTCAATTATTTTCTTCCAAAGGGCAAAGTATCCTCTTTCTTTCTTTTGTAATTTATAAGTAATTATTCTAGCTTCTT
Organism: uncultured Bacillota bacterium; assembly: GCA_900313725.1. Classification (GTDB taxonomy): domain Bacteria; phylum Bacillota_I; class Bacilli_A; order RF39; family UBA660; genus OMSK01. The sequence goes on from OMSK01000016.1 coordinate 14,429, forward strand.
CTAGATATTCTTCATCTTCTTTAGCTTTCGTACTAGCTATTGGATATATTTCTTCTAAATCTTTATTAGTAACTGGTGATTCAGTAGGATATTCTCCGGTATATGTTTCATCAAAGTATACCCACTCGGGATGTCTTTTCTTTAGTTCTAAGATAATTAATCCCATAGGTCTACCCCAGTCACC
>OMSK01000057.1 GCA_900313725.1 uncultured Bacillota bacterium
ATACAGTCACGTTCTAATTCAGCATAGTCTATTAATGGAATTGAGATGTTTACTCTTCCTTGTTTATCAAAATCATTAGCTGTTGCTCCAGATAGCAAAAATCTTTTAAATTTACGAGCATCTTTTGTATCAGGTAATTGTTTATATTTATCGATTACTTTTGACCATTCAGTACTAGGATAAATTGCTAAGCATTTATCTAATCCTCTTGTTACGATAAAATTAGAACCTAATTCATAACGTATTTTGGCTGGTACTATAAGTCTTCCTTTATCATCTATTGTATGATGATATTCACCCATAAACATAAAATCACCCCACTTTGTTCCACTGTCTTCCACTATGCACCACTATTGTACCACTTTTTTTGGTATTTTGTAAATACTTTTTGTAAAGAAAAAAGAAGTTTTTTTACTTCTTTACATTATTCAAAAAACAAGTTATATAGCTTTGCTCCAACTACTTGTAATAAGGGTGCTCTATAGATAAATTTATCACCATTTATTGACTCTTCTAGCTTATTTACTATACTATTTAAATTTTTCTTTTCAAAGAATAATATGATATTTTCTTTTTTTCTAATTAATTCTAATTCTTCTTTAAATAGATTATCAAAATTTGTATCATATTTATTATTAAACATTAAATTATTAAATCCTGTATGATATAATCCTGGTTCTATCAACGATACTTTTATATTGGTATTGAGTATTTTTAATTCTTTCTTTAAACATTCAGATATTTTAATTAAAGATGCTTTTGAAGATGAATATGCTCCTATATTAGCTATTGGAATAATAGAAGCTAATGAACCCATTATTATTATTTTTCCACTATTCTTTTTTAACATATTTTTAATTATAATTTGTATTACTTCTATATTAGAAAAAACGTTTACTTCATAGATATTTCTAATATCATCTACATTCATATTAATAATACTTCCACCTATACTTATTGCGGCATTGCATATCAAAATATCTATATCTAAATTATATAATTTATTTCTATCTAATTCATTAGTTATATCTAATTTAAAACACTCAATATTGTTATCATTTTTATAGTATTCTTTTATATTTTTTAGTTCATTGTTTGTGTGTGTAGTTACATAAATATAATAATTATTTTTAATTCTTTTTATTAATTCTTTTGCTATACCTGATGTAGCTCCTGTTATTAATATTTTTTTCATAAAAAAATCACCAGTATTATTATGTACTGATGATTATAAATTATTAGTATTGTTCTAATTTTAATTCAGTTATACCTGAATATGCACTACAAGAATTAGTAGTTAATTTTAAAGTCCCTCTAATATAGTATTCTCCTGGTTCATCAATTGTAACCTCAAAATCCTGTAAATTAGGTAGTAACATATCATCTGGTATTGGTAATTCATCATACTTAAATGTTCCGGATAAGGTTTGTGATTTTTTAAATGATTCAAATCTACTACTTTTTTTCGAAAATCCAATTTCTAATCGTTCATGTTGTGCACAATTATACCAAACAGCAGCTTTACCATATAATTTATATCTTTCTCCTTCATTTACCGTTATTGTATCAGAATAATAAAAATCAGATGGATCAGTTGATTCCCATATCCACATTGCTTGATATGTAACACCATATGGTTTTCTAACATCCGACCTATGATGGCTTTCATCCATATTTGCTTTAGTAATTTTTCCAGAATTTAATATATCAATTGATAACATTTCAGGTTCAGTATTTGATGATTCTCCATCTATGGTTGCATCTTTCCCATCATAATTAACTGTATATACATTATATACCATGCTTGTTCCACTTAATACCTTACCATTTGAAGATATAACTATAGTTGCGGTTTTTGGTTTATCTCCTTTGGCTTTTTTATCTACTGCTTCAAAGAATGCGCTACATTCACTATTCCATCCTGAAGTTGTTTTTGTACAGGTAACTTGTCCATTTGTCATTTCTGGTAATACTACATCATATCCTGTTATATCTGTATCTTTGCTGAAATTTTGAAATCCTGCATAGTATTCGATACTATCTACATAACCTAATGTAGATGATCTTGCTGCACTCTTTCTCGCTTTACTTATCATATTAAGTACTATTGGTACTGCAATTAGTGCAATGATTGCTAGTATTACGATTACAGCTAATAATTCAATTAATGTAAAACCTTTTCTATTCTTCATATATCACACCTTCTACTATAAAAAGTATAACATTAATTTGTTATACTTTTCAAGTATTTTAATTATTTTTTTATATTATATATGCATATCTAAATATTTAGAATGCTTAGCAAGTCCTGGCATTGTCATAATGTTTCCCATATAAACTACTATAAAACCTGCTCCATTTTGTACTTTAACATCTGTTACTGTCATTGTATAATCTGTTGGATATCCTAATTTTTTAGGATCATCTGTAATTGACATTGGTGTTTTAGCAATACATATTGGATATTTATCGTGAATATTTTTTATTTTATCTAAACACTTATATTCTATATTATGACAGTTATATAATGCACATACTTTTTCTATTTTAGTTTGTAAATCATCATCTAAGTTATATGCTTCAAAGTGTTTAGTATTTTCTAAATTAACTACAGCTTTTGCTAAATCTAGGCATCCATCTTCTCCATCTTTATACATTGTTGAAATAACAAACTTAGTATCCAAACTATCACAATAATTTTTTACATATTCAATATCTTCTTCTGTATCATCATCAAATTTATTTAATGATACTATTACGTTATCATTATATTTTTTCATATTTTCTATATGAAATTTTAGATTATCTATACCTTTTTCTAAGTTATCATTACCATTATATTTTAATGCTTTAATTGTTGTATTTACTACTACACATATTGGATTTAAATCATTTAATCTTACTTTAATATCAAAGAATTTTAATGCTCCACAATCACTACCAAATCCAGCTTCTGTTACTACAAAGTCTGCTAAAGAAAGAGCTGTTTTAGTAGCAATTATAGTATTACATCCATGAGCTATATTGGCAAATGGTCCTCCATGTATAATACAAGGATTATTATATAAAGTTGATACTAAATTAGGTTTAATCGCATTTTTCAAAAGAATAGTTAATGCATCCTCACAATGTAGGTCAGATACATATATTCTATCACCTTCTTTTGTATAACCAACTATTATTTTACTTAATCTATTTTTTAAATCATTTATATCTTTTGATAAACATAAAATAGCCATTATTTCACTAGCTGGTGTAATATCAAATTTATCTGTCCTATTTTGAACTTCTACTTTACGAAGTGCTCTATCATTAATATCTAAACATCTATTAAACACTACTTTATCGATACCTAACTCATTACCTTGAAATATATGATTATCTATTATGGCACTTAGTAAATTATTCGCACTAGTTACAGCATGAAAATCTCCTGTAAAATGTAAATTAATATCTTCTTGTGGAAGTACAATTGCTTTTCCTCCACCAGTAGCTCCTCCTTTAACACCAAATACAGGTCCTAGTGATGGTTCTCTAAGTGTAGATATTGTTTTATATCCAAGTTTATTTAACGAATCAGTTAAGCCAATATTTAATGTTGTTTTCCCTTCTCCATAAGGTGTAGGATTTGTTGACGTAACTAATATTAATTTACCTTTTGATTCATTTCTATTTATATTTAATTTAGCTTTATCTTTACCATATAATTCATATTCATCTTCATTTAATTCTAATTTATTAATTATATCCATTATATTCATCGAATCACCTTCTTTCTTATTATATCACGTATAAATAAAAAAGATATAGTTTTTTTACTATATCTTATATTAATGATATACACAGGAGTATTTATATGAATAATGAATTATAGTATGATAGAGTCTTAGATTATAATGTATATCATTAACAAGAAGGAGAAATTAGGGAAATAATGTTGAGGTGTTTTTCTCCTTCAATGTCATAATATAATAAAAAATATATAAAAGCAAATGTAAAATTTAATATTTTTTTAAGCATAATAAAACAGATTTATCATATTTGTTTAGTAAAAATGAAAAATCTGTCTATCAATTTATATTAATTTATTTAAACTATAAAATTTAATCTTTTTTTAAATTTTCTAAATATTCTTCCATTTCTTTTAATTTATCTCCCCTTAAAGGACGACATTTTTTATATGCATCGATGTTTTTACACATTTCACATGCCATTCCACTACATGATCCATATCCACAAGTACCACAGTTATATCCAGGTAATCTTTTTAAGAATTCTTCTTCTCTTTCATCTTTTTTATTAATTGTTAAATCAACAATAACAAGAATTGTTCCTAAAACTAAAGCTGTTCCTGTTAGTATTACTATCCCTATCATTTTCTTTCCTCCTTATATAAACTACACATATTACATTTTGAACAATCATGATGACATTTATTTTTATTTGTAAGATATACTGTTAATACAAATAAAGCTATTATTAGTAAAAATGGTAGTATAATCATACGTATCTTGAAAATAATAGAGCCATAATAGCGGCAGTAATTAAAGCTATTGGATGACCTTTAAATGGTTGTGGAACATCACTATTATTTATTTTTTCTCTCATACTTGAGAATATATATATTACTAATGTAAATCCTAAACTACTACAAATACTGTATGTTAACATTTCAATAAAATTATAATCATTATTAATATTTAGAAGTACTATTCCAAGTACAGCACAATTAGTAGTTATAAGTGGAAGATATAATCCTAACATATCATGTATTTGTTTAAAATACCTTTTTAGTATTATTTCTAATAATTGTACAAGTGATGCGATTACTAATACAAATAATACGGTTTTTAAATATTCTGTTTTAGTTGGTACTAATAAGAAATGGTATAAAGTCCAAGTTATAATTGAAGATAATGTTACTACTAACATTACAGATATTCCCATAGATATAGCATTACGTCTTTTAGTAGATACTCCCATAAAAGGACATATTCCTAAGAATTTAGTAAGTACAACATTTTCAGTAAGTAAAGCACTTGTTACTATACTAATTAGATTCATGTTTCTTACCTCCTTTTATGTAATTAAATAATGCGATTAAGAAACCTAATGTTAGAAATGCTCCTGCGGGTTTAGTTAGTATATTTATTGGGAATAAATTGGTTGATAATTCTATTTTTAATATTATTTTAGTTCCTGTTAAACTACTTATATTATTCATAATAGTTAGTGTACCATTACCTATTACTTCTCTAAATAAGGCAATTATCATTAGGACAAATGTGTAACCTAATCCAATACCTATCGCATCTTTTATGCTTGTTCTTATGTTAGATTTTGACGCTACTGACATTGCTCTACCTAGTACAATACAATTAACTACAATAAGTGGTAGATATATACCTAGTACTTCATATAATGGTTTTATATATGCTTTAAGTATAATTTCAAGTATTGTAACAAATGTAGAAATAATTAATATATATACTGGTATTTCAACGTTCTTAGGTACTAATTTTTTTATTAGTGAAACTGTAATATTAGAGAATGTTAATATTAATAATACACATATCCCCATTATGTAAGCACTTTCAAATGTAGTTGTAACAGCTAGTGCTGAACATAATCCTAAAAGTAATACTAATATAGGATTTTCACCAATAATACCATTTATTATTCTTTTCATTTGTGTCTCCTTTCTAACATAATATCATCAATTGTTAAATCAAAAATAGAATATTCTTCATCAAATATTATTTCATCTACTTTTTTATCTGTTTTATCATATTTTTTTGCCATATATATAGATGCGATATATTCATTTAAATCTCCACTATCTATTATTGAAAATCCTCTTTTTACTAAATTAAGAGCTAATTTACGTCTTGTTTCTCCTAATATTTCTACAGGTAATATATTATGAAAATCATTTGTAGCTGGTTGAAATTGAATAAATGTTGGATCAATTAATACATATTTAGTTTCATTATTATCCATATATGACGTTATCACAAAATGATGTTCATACATATCATATAATTCATTAGTTCTAACTATTTTAGACTTTATTCCTCTATCTTTTAAGCCATTATAAACAAGAATTGATACAATTTTACACAATAGATATAATTTAGGATTATCTTCTTTTAGAGGTTCTATTTCTTTACTTAATACATCTTCTATATTTTTAAATAATTCTTCTTTATTTGGTAATCCGCCAATATTTAATAAGTTTGAATAAAAATTATCCAATATAAGTCACCACCCAATATAGAAGTATTGAACATATTAAAGCTGTAATTGTAAGTGTAATTATTCCTTGATATTTTTTCATTTACTCATATCCTCCTTAACATGTATAATCATTTTCTTTAAAGCTGTTGAAGAAATAGTTGCTCCTGAAATTGTATCAATATTATCTAAATTATCTTGATTTTTTATTAATGTTTTTGTATATTTTGCTTCTTTAACTAATTTAAAATAATTTTCTGTTTCATTATTTTCTAAGATTTCTATTTTAGTTATTTGATTATCTTTAATATATATTTTAGCTTTAATTGGTCCTCCATTACCTTTTTGAGAAACCATATAATAATCTTTTGTTTTCTTAATTAATTTAAAGTTAGGATCTGTTCCATTTGGATGTTTAAACTTATTACCTATATGAATACTCATAGTAGTCATAATCGTTAAACCTATTAATAATGGTAAAGCTATTTTTTTAATTGATGGTTTACTTGATGAACCTATTCTATCTAATATCATAACAAACATATTCATTGTAAGAATAGATGTTAGTACTCCTTCAGGAGCACTTGTTAGATATCTAAATGTTACAGTAAGTATTCCTAAAAATAATGCATATATTATTTGACCAACTGATGTAGTTGGAGATGTCACTGGATCTGTTGCCATAAAGACTGCTCCAAATAGTAATCCTCCACTTAGTATACTAAATGTTGGATACCATAATCCTACTCCATTAATACTTCCTATAATGGTTGTCATAATAAATACAGTACCTACATATATAACTGGTATTTTCCATTTTATTACTTTCGTAAATACTAAATATATGAATGCTAAAATGATTAAGAATGAACATACTTCACCTGGTCCTCCTGGAATATTACCTATAAAGAAATCTCCTAAAGAACCAAATGGTTTTACCACAGTATCATATGTACCTATTCCTTCTACCAATTTATAATTAGTTAAAGGAGTTGCACTTCCAATAGTATCTAATTCATATTTATTTATATATCCACCATTTTGATTAATTATAGAACCATAACAAGTTAAAGCAAATAATACACCTATTAATGCAGGATTAAATACATTATGTCCAAATCCACCATATAACATTTTACCTATTATAATTGCGACTACACAGGCAAATATTAATATTTCTATTGGTGTATTTAATGGTAGAAATAATGATACAAATAATCCTGGAAATATACTAAATGAATTTAAAATACTTTTTTTTAATTCTGTTCCTCTTTTTTTTAGGAAAATATATGTATATAGCGTTTCTGTTAAAAAGCTTGAAACTATTCCTGTTAATGTAAATAATAATGGATAAAACATTCCAAATATATCAGTTTTATTATTTTGATATACTACTATTCCATTCTTGTAAAAAGAGAATAATATTATTGGAAGAAGAGCAATAAATAGATTTAACATTATTCTGTGAGTACTATTTTTTGATTTAAAAAATGGCCCTTTTAATACATTAAATTTCATTATTTCACCTTCTTTTTAGCTTGCTTTAAATATTCTCTTAAGTTTATTTTAGATGGACATACAAATGAACATATACCACATTCAATACATCTATTAACATCTAATCTTTTTAATTCATCAATATCTTTTATATTATCCTTAACTAATACTGGACATATTTTTACTGGGCAATGATCAGCACATTTACCACATCTTAAACAAGTAATTGGATCTAATACTTTAGTATTTTTTAAAACAACTACAGAGTTTAAATTATTAGGTATAATAAATTCATCTGATTCAATTGCCTCACCCATCATAGGTCCTCCTGAAATCAAAACTACATCTTCTTCACTATACCCTTTAAATGTATCTAATAAGTCATTAAACATAGTCCCCACTTTTATCCTAATATTAGTTGGTTTATTAACAGCATTTCCACTTACAGTAATTACTTTTTCTATTAAAGGAATACCAACTAATGCTTCAAATATAGAATAAATTGTTGAAGCATTTGATACTATTATATTTTTTTCTATTGGTAGCTTTTTATAATCAGTATGTTTAATACATCTAACTAAAGATTTTTCCCATCCCATTGGATATAAATTTGGTAATTCTACTAATTTTATTTTTGGATATTTACTAATTAATGGAATGATTTTTTCTTTTAAATTAGGATTTCCTGTTTTAATTGCAATAAATATTTCATCTAAATTATATATTTTATCAATAGTATTTAATGCTTTAATTATTTCTTTTGCTTTATTAAATAAAGTTATATGATCAGATGTTATATAAGGTTCACATTCAACTCCATTTATTATTAATGTTTTAACTTGATCTGTATCATACTTTATATAAGTTGGAAAACCTGCTCCACCAAGTCCTACTATTCCACTATCTTTTAATAGGTTAACAAATTCATCCTTAGTTAGTTTTTTAGGTATTTCATTAAAACAATTAGTTTCTTTAAAATCATTTTCTATTTTAATAAATTTGGCTTTATTATTTTTGTAATCTATATGTTCTTCTATACCTATAAATTTACCACTTACACTACTATGAATAAAACTATCAAATTTTGTTTTGATAATTTTTTCACCCATTTTTACTTTATCATTTTCTTTTATTAATAATTCATTATTACCATCTATTTTAAAATAAACATATTTAGGTTTTAGATAATTTGTTAATTCATTCATTGTTTCTTTTTTATGTTTATCTAATTTTATACCTATCATAAAATCACCTATTTAAATTATACTACAAAATAAAAGGAAACTAAATAGTTCCCTTTAAATTTATTATATTATTAACGGACTACAACACGGAAGGTTAGCGTAACTAAAGGTTCACCAGTAAATTGATCTAAATCAAATATTCCTACATTACCTGCATTATTATTTGCAGTATTAGTTACATTACCTCTACCACCACGCATAATCCATCCTCCGGATGCTAGATTAGGGAATCGATAAAAGTCCCCATGCCAAGTATTGCTTGTTCCTGATTTTACTTCAGTTAAAGCGTGTCCATAACACTTAGATCCATTACATCCATTATCTCCTGTTATATTAGATCTATCACTTGGATTATCATATAATATGTAATTTTTAGCATCAGGAAAATCTTCTCCAGTTGTTAGTTCTGTTGCGGTTTGTGAATCAGAAGTAGGATTACCAAATTTTCCATTATATCCAGAATTATGTAGTAAATTCTTTCCTGATAATGCTTTTCCTGTTGAATCTGCTCTTACAGACATCATATATTCCCAAGCACCACCTGCCATATCAAATACACCTGTGATGTTTCCTGTTGTACTTTGTGGATAACTTGTTGATTTACCATATTCGATTTCACAATTTGTAGTTGTAACTTCTGTAGTACTACTTGTTGCTCCACAACCTGTTTTAAAATCGGTATTATTATTTATTCTAACTCTTGCATTACCTAATCCATACGATGAATGAGCTAAATATGCGACTGCTCCCCATTCATCATTCTTCATCATTGTTGAATCAATTGATATTCTATGTGCTGTTTTATATTCATTAATTACACTTTGATATCTTAATGAAGATACATTTGGTTTTATTGTTGAATTAGTCAATACCTTATTACAATTAGCAACACTTGGTGTTGTATAACAAGCATCTGTTGTTTCTACACTTGGTTCAAATTTACCTACCCAGAATCCATTTAGTTCTTCATTTCCATAAGTGAATGCTGAATGTGTTCGATCTAAATATGTAACTGTACCTGTCGATTTATCAGTATTTTTATTTTGGAAAACTATTTGTATTACACTTGGAGAAGTTACATCAAATAAGCGATATCTATATCTTGGTATCCATACATAATATGCTTTTATTTTATGTTCTGGTATTACTTCTCCTACGACAAAATTAGAATTATCTTTAAGTACTACAGCATTTGCCCATTTTTTAGCAGGATAACTATACCATTGTTCTGATAGACTTGCTTTCTTTACAGTACCATCATCTGTGATTATTACTGGTATCATATCATCCTTAAGAACTGGGTCAGCTCCATTTAAATTACTATCTTTATATTGTCCAAGACGGAATGCTGGTGAAACACCACTTACACCATTAGCACTTCCTTGTGTGGTATCTCCATCATCAAAAACCCCTAAGAAGTATTTATCTGTATATGTATCAGCTGCACGAAGCCACCAACTTGATGCTTCATTATTATATGTTTTTTTTGTATTTCTTGTTCTAACATAATAATCTAATTTTCTTGTATCAGTAGTTGGACTATTTTTATTATCTGAAGGTTGATCATGTCCTACCTCTAAAGTCGAGAATAAATATATTTTATTTTTTGTAGTATCTAATGTTGTTATATTTGCTGAAGTAGTTGAATGTCCACTTCCAGATACTATTGGATATGTTGGTATTATAGAATTTTGTAAGGCTGTTGGTAACTTACTATAAAATTCGTCATTTAAATAAGTTACTAATGCTGATTCTTTCCATCCTCCAGCATTTGTATTAGTATTATTCATACTTCTTTTTTCAACAACATCTACAAATTCAACAACAAATCCACATGCTGTTTGAGAAAAAGTAGTACTATTACAAACACTTGGTGTTGATTTATTTACAATCCTTAATAAGAATTGTCCTGTCTTACATTTATCATATTTTTTTCCTGATGTAATTCCTGATACAGTTACACATTTTGTATCTCCTACATTATATTTATCTGAATCAGTATTTGCTGCTATTGTTGGCCATGAATCTTTTTCAAATGATTCTGGTTCTTTAATAGTTTCATCATTTTCATCATATGCTTCTTCAGAATCAGTACATCCTTTTATAATAGTTGTAACTTCTTTTCCATTATAGCTTACTCTATAATTAAAAAAACATAAATCTTTTGCTGAAGTTACTCTTCCATTACTGTTTATAGTTACTGTACCACTTGCTGGTCTTTTTCCTTTTATTTTTAAAGGTGTAAATGTTGCACTTGTAACATCTAAATTATCTCCTGTTATTTTTGTATAACCATCTAATCCAGCATCTACATAACTATTGTTATATTCTATCGCATCAATAAATCCATAAGCTGCATCTCTAGCAGCTCCTTTTCTAGATTGTTCTATCATATTAAGTATTATTGGTATTGCGATTAAAGCAATAATTGCTAGTATTACTATTACTGCTAATAACTCAATTAATGTAAAGCCTTTTTTATTCTTCATTATAAAACTCCTATTCTACATAAATTATACACTACGCCTAAAATTATTTCAATAAAAAAAGATAATTTTTATATATTATCTTCTTCTATTCTAATTAACTGATTATATTTACACATCCTATCTGTTCTAGACATTGAACCTGTTTTAATTTGTCCTAAATTAAGTCCAACAGCTAAATCAGCAATTGTGGTATCCTCTGTTTCTCCACTTCTATGTGAAATAATTGTTTTATAGTTATTAGCTCTTGCTAATTCTATTGTTTCTAATGTTTCAGTAATTGTTCCTATTTGATTAACTTTTAATAGAATTGCATTACCCGCTTTTTTATCTATTCCCATTTGTAAACATTTTTTATTTGTAACAAATAAATCATCACCTACAAGTTGAATTCTATCTCCTAATTTTTCAGTTATTTTAGTAAATCCTTCCCAATCGTTTTCATCTACTGGATCCTCAATAGATATAATTGGATATTTATTTACTAATTCTTCATAAAATTCAATTAATTCATCAGTAGTTAAACTTCTATTTTCACCTACTAAATTATAAATACCATCTTTATAAAATTCAGATGCAGCAACATCAATAGCAAGTTTTACATCTATACCTGGTTTATATCCAGCACGTGTTATTGCTTCCATAATAAGTTCAAATCCTTCAGTATTTGATTCTAAATCTGGAGCAAATCCTCCTTCATCGCCAACACCTGTAGCTAGATGTTTTTCATTTAATACTTTTTTTAATGCATGAAATACTTCTGAACCTATTCTTATTCTTTCTTTTATTGTAGAAGCTTGAGGTATAATCATAAACTCTTGAAAATCTAATTTATTATCAGCATGTGCTCCACCATTTAAAATATTCATCATTGGAACAGGTAATGTTCTACCTTCTCCAATATATTTATATAAAGGTAATCCCTTAGAAATAGCAGCAGCTTTTAATGTAGCCATAGAAACACCTAGTATTGCATTTGCTCCAAATTTAGATTTATTTTCAGTTCCATCTAAATTAATCATCGCATAATCTAGTTCCTTTTGATTATAAGCATCCATACCAATTACTAAATCTCTTAATGGTCCATTAACATTATTAACTGCTTTAAGTACTCCTAAACCATTAAATCTATCATCTTTATCTCTAAGTTCTAAAGCCTCCCTAACTCCTGTAGAAGCGCCAGATGGTACTGCAGCTCTACCAAGTGTTCCATCTTCTAAAATAACATCTACTTCAACAGTAGGATTTCCTCTTGAATCTAATATTTCTCTTGCTTTAACATCTACTATTTTCATTATTTTCCTCTTCTCTTTGATTTAATTTTAACACTTAATTCATTCTTTTCTTTTTGAATTTGTGATAATTGTTCATATAATTCATTTGATTTTTTATCTAGTTCTAACCATTCATTATAAGCATCTTGTTCTTCCATTGAAATATTTACTCCACCATTATCTTTTGTATACATAGTTAAACTACCTATTGTTTTTAATTTACCAATAATTAGTCCTCCTGCTTTTTTAAATGTTGGATCATCTAATTTTACTTCTTCATAAAATTTATCAATATCAGTTGTATCATATTTACTTAAATCAAGTTTTTCTCCTTCATTTACATAAATATTATAGAAATTCCCCCCATTTGGATTCTTTTTATTAATTACGAAATACATATTTAATTCTTCCATATTATCTTAATCCTTTTACTAAATTTTTAAATAATTCTCCTCTTTCTTCAAATGTTTTGAATTGATCCCATGAAGCACAAGCTGGTGAAAGTAATACTGTATCTCCTGATTCAGCTATTTCATATGCTTTATTTACAGCCTCATTTAAATTTTCTAATACATAACAATTAACACTATTGTTATCTGCAAATTCTTTTATTTTATTTTTTGTTTCTCCATAGCAAACTATTGCTTTAACATTAGAAACATAATCCGCTAAATTATCAAATGGAATATTTCTATCTAATCCACCCATAATTAATATTGTAGGATTTTTAAATGTTTTTAAAGCAGTCATTGTTGCTTCATTATTTGTTGATTTTGAATCATTATAGTAATCTACACCATTTATTGTATCAACATATTCTATTCTATGTTCTACACCTTTAAATGTAGATAAATACTCTTTTATTATCTCATTTTCTACATCAAATTCTTTAACTGCTAAAATGCAAGCCATGATATTTTCATAGTTATGCATTCCTTTTAGTTTTATATCACTAAATTTTAATACTAATTCATTATTATAGTAAATACCATCATTTTCAATATATGCATCTAATTTATCTGTTTTAGAAAAGTATTTTTTAGTAGACACTATATCATTTGTTAGTTCTAATACATCACTATTATCATGATTTAGGATTGCTAAATCTGTATTTGTATGATTATTAAATATACGTTTTTTCATTGCTTTATATATTTCATATGTACCATGAAAATCTATATGAGCATGTACTAAATTAAGTAATAAACTTATATTTGTTTTAAATTCATACATATCACATAATTGGTGATCAGATATTTCCATTACTAAGATTGAATTATCTTTTATATCATTTACAATTTGTGATAATGGATATCCTATATTACCTCCTAGATATACATTTTCATATTTTCTTTTTAATATTTCATATATTAAAGTAGTTGTTGTTGTCTTTCCATTTGAACCTGTTATACCTATTATTTTTGTGTTTTTAGGTAAGAAATGATAAGCCATTTCTATTTCATTTATTATTTTTATACCTAGTTCTTTTGCTTTTAATACTACTGGATTATTAGCTGGAATACCAGGATTTTTAATCATATAGTCAAATGTATTATCTATTAAATCAATTTGATTAGTAGTAATTTCAACTTTAACTCCTAAATCAGTTAATTCTTTAACATGATTTTCATCTTGTTCTTTACCATCGGTTATTAATATTTCATTATTATACTTAGATAATAATTTGGCAGCTTCATAACCACTTTTAGCCATACCAAATATAAATATTTTTTTGTTTTCAAACATATTATCAGTCTCCTAACTTAATTATATCAAAAATTTGCTTTAATGTTAAGAAAAAATATGATATAATACTCGTATGAAAGGAGGATTTATATGCAATTTAGAGAATTAACAAGAGATGAGTTTAATTATTTTAAAAATAATTTTAATTATAATTCTATGTATCAAAGTGTTCCTTATGGTGAAGTTATGAAAACTCAAGGATTTGAACCTCTATATTTAGGTCTAATTGATAATAATAATATTTTAGGTGCTACCTTAGTATTAATTGAGAAAAAAGGTAAAGTTGGATATGGTTATGTTCCAAGAGGATTCTTAATAGATTATAATAATTTTGAATTACTTAGTATCTTTACTGCTGAAATAAAAAAATATTTAAGTAAATTAAATATTATTTCTATAAAATTATGTCCTCCTATTACTAGAACAATTACAGATATTAAATATAATGTAACAAGTCATAACAATTATTATGATAATATTATATATAATCTTAAACAATTAGGATATAAACATTTAGGTTATAATAATTATTTTGAAGCTTTAAAACCTAGATTTGAAGCTATTTTAGATATTAATATTCCTTACTATATTTTATTTAATAATATTAGTAAAGAATTTAGAACAAAAATTAGAAGTGCTGAAGATAAAGGAATTAAAATATATAAAGGTAATATTGATAATATTGATGATTTATATAAACAAATAAAAGCTAAATATCCAAGAAATTATGAATTCTTTAAAGATACATATATTTTCTTTGATAAAGAGAATTCAGTTGAACTATTTTATGCAAAGTTAGATACTAGAGAACATTTAAATAGAATGCAAGCAAAATATATTGAACAAGAAACTAAATGTAAATATTTGAGTACTAAAGTATCTAGCAGAAATAAATATAATGAAAGAAATGTTAGACTTAAAATGGAAGCTGATAAAGAACTTAATAGATTACATAGAGCACTAGTTAAAGCAACTAAGTATTTACAAGAAAGTCCAAATGGAATAATAATGGCAACAGCGATTGTTATTAAAGGAAAAGATGATATATTTGTTCTAACTGATGGATATGATAAAAAATATAAAGATTTCAATCCAAAACATTTATTAGTATGGAAAATGATAGAACAATATTCAAAAGCTGGATTTAAAAAAATTACATTAGGAGCTATATCTAATCCTAATTTAGAAAACAATGAATATGAAGGTTTAAATTACTTTAGATTAAACTTTAATGCATTATCATATGAATATGCAGGTGACTTTGAACTTATATGTAATGATAAATTAAACTTTATATATAACAATATGAATATTAAGAAAATATTAAAGATCTGATTTTTATCAGATTTTTTTATTACAAAAAAAAAAGACTTTAGAAGTCTAAAGTCTTAATTATTTAATGATTTCAGAAATGTTTCCTGAACCAACTGTTCTACCACCTTCACGGATTGAGAATTTAGTTCCGTTTTCAATAGCGATTGGAGCAATTAATTCAACTGTCATTTCAACGTTATCTCCTGGCATAACCATTTCAACACCTGCTGGTAATTCAATAACACCAGTTACGTCTGTAGTTCTGAAATAGAATTGTGGACGA
>OMSK01000094.1 GCA_900313725.1 uncultured Bacillota bacterium
AATAATAGAAGAAAATAAAAAAGTAAATTGGTATCCATCATTTGTTGGAGAAAAAAGATTTGGTAATTGGCTTGAAAATATGAATGACTGGGCTATATCTAGAAATAGATATTGGGGAACACCACTTCCACTTTGGAGATGTGAATGTGGTCATATGGAAATGATTGGTTCTAGAGAAGAACTAGCTTCTAAAGCAATTGAAAAAGTAGATCCAGAAACTATAGATTTACATAGACCATTTGTTGATGATATTCATATAAAGTGTCCAGAATGTGGTAAAACTATGAATAGAACACTAGAAGTAATAGATTGTTGGTTTGATAGTGGAGCAATGCCTTTCGCACAATACCATTATCCATTTGAAAATAAGGAATTATGGGAAAGCCAATATCCAGCTGATTTTATCGCAGAAGGAATTGATCAAACTAGAGGATGGTTTTATTCACTTATCGTAATAGGAGTATTCCTAACTGGTAAAAGTCCATACAAAAATGTATTAGTTAATGAACTATTACTTGATAAAAATGGACAAAAAATGCATAAATCTAAAGGTAATGCTGTTGAACCATTTACTATAATGCATAAATATGGTGCTGATACAGTAAGATGGTATCTACCTTATGTATCACCAACTTGGACACCATTAAAATTTGATGAAGAAGGATTAAAAGAAGTTCATTCTAAATTCTTTAATCCATTTAAAAATACATATTCATTCTTTAGTATGTATGCTAATATTGACAAAATTGATATAGATGAGTGTAATATATCTGTAGAAAATAGAGAAGAAATAGATAAATGGTTATTATCTAAGTATAATAAATTGATAAAAGAATGTACTAAGTATTATGAAGAATTTGATTTAAATCAAGTTGTAAGATTAGTAACTAACTTTGTATCAGAAGATTTATCAAATTGGTATATTAGACGTAATAGAAATAGATTCTGGGCAAGTGAATTAGATAATTCTAAAAAAGCTGTATATATAACTACATATGAAGTATTAACAGGATTATGTAAATTAACTGCTCCAATAATTCCTTATATTACTGAAGAAATGTATACTAAACTAACTGGAAAAGAATCAGTTCATTTAGAAGATTTCCCTAAATATGATGAAACACTTATAAATGAACATATTGAAGAACGTATGGATTTGGTTAGAAGTTTAATTTCTATTGGTAGATATGTTAGAGAAGAAGCTAAAATAAAAGTTAGACAACCACTTGAGTCTGCATTACTAGATGGTAAAAATAAAGAATTAATTTCTGACTTAATACCTTTAATTGAAGAAGAATTAAATATTAAAGAAGTTAAATTTGTTGATAATTTAAATGAATATATGAATTTAAGCGTTAAACCAAACTTTAAAGAAGTAGGTAAAGTATTTGGACCACTTATTAAAGAATTTTCATCTAAACTAGAAGAATTATCTGAAGAAGATATTAATAAACTACAAAATGGTTCTATAACTATGAATATCGGTGGAGAAGACAAGGTTATAACTTCAGATATGGTAGATATCAGAATATCTTCTAAAGAAGGATTTAATGTTGGTATGGAAAATAATAATTTTATAATTTTAGATACTACATTAACTGATGAATTAATTAAAGAAGGTTTAGCTAGAGAATTAATATCTAAAGTACAAAATATAAGAAAAGAAAATGATTATGAAATAATGGATAGAATTATTCTATATTATAATTGTGATGAATTAGTAGAAGAATCAATTAAAGAATTTGAAGAATTTATTAAGAAAGAAACACTATCATTAGAATTAATCAAAAAAGATAATATAGAAAAATCTTATGATTTAAATGGTCATGAAACATATATAGAATTAGAAAGAAAGTAATTTCTTTCTTTTTTTATAAAAAAAGATAAGCATGCTTATCTATAATAATATCCACCATAATAATATGGATAAGAGTAATAATAATTATTTATTGGGTAGGGATAATAATTATTATAATATGGTCGATTATTAAATGCTGGAGCAAGTAATCCTCCTGTTATACCACCTAATATAAATGGACCTAAAAAACCTCCACCAATAAATCTATCATTTTGATTTCTATAATTATACATAAATATACCTCCTGAAATATTTTATGAAAAAGAAAAAATTTAGTACATATAATTTAATAGGTGATGATATGAAAAAACTATTTCAAATTATTGGTATAATATCATTAATGGGAATTAGTTTTTTTTATACTGAAAAAACAATTAATGTAGTAAAAGAATATGATGATATTATGATTAGTATTAAAAATAATCGTAAATATAATAAAAAATATATGAATGCGATTGTTGATAAAGATACTATAATACCAGGTAGAAGTGGAATAGAAATAAATATAGATAAATCATATAGTAGAATGAAAAGATATGGTAAATATAATGAATCATTAATAGTATTAAAAAAAATAAAACCTAAAATATCTATAAATAATAATAAAAAATATATTATAAGTGGTAATAAATATATAAAAAATATAAGCTTAATATTTATTGTGAATGATGATATAGATGATATTATTAATATATTAGATAATAAAAAAATAAAGGGTAATTTCTTTGTGAATACAAATTGGTTAGAAAAAAATACTAATTTAATACCATTACTAATAAGAGAAAAACATATAGTAGGATTATATGATTATAGTAATTATGAATGGAGTAGAAATATAATTAAAAAAATAGGTAAACAAAAATATGATTATTGTTATGTTGATAAAAGAAATAGTAAAATATTAAATAAATGTGATTATACCTTTATTCCTAGTATGAATATTAATAAAAACTTTTATGAAAAAACTAAATTACTTCAAAACGGAAGTATTATATCATATAATGTAAATAAACAATTAATAGAAGAATTACCAATAATAATTAATTATATAAAAAGTAAAGGATATAATATAGTAAGTTTAAAAGAATTATTTAATGAATAAAAAAAGTATCTTAATAGATACTTTTAATTACTTATTGATTTATTATAAGCATTTTTTAATTTAGAATCTTTAATACTAATTTTGTAGTCTTTTCTTATTTTAATCCATGTATTTGTATATAATTTGTCATCATTACTTAATTTGTTATTAGATATTTTATCAAGAATTATCTTTTTTGAATCTTTTAAACTAGGTTTTTTAGTATTACTAACTTTTAAAATAATGTGATATCCGTATGTGCTTTCAACTGGTTCTTTAGTATATTTACCATTCTTAAGTTCTAATGTAGCATCGAAGAATTCATCAACAACATCACCTTTAGTAAAGTCTTTAATTAAACCTTCATCTTTAACAGAACCTTTATCATCTGAATATTTTTTAACTAAATCTTTCCATTTTTCACCATTATCTAGTTTTTTAATAACTTCTTTAGCTTCTTTTAAAGCTTTTTCTTTAGCTTCTTCCTTATCTTCACTAGAAGCATTACTTTTAACATCTGGTGCGATTAAAATATGTTTAACAGTATATTTACCATATATTTCTTTATCATAATATTCTTCAATTTCTTTATCAGTAATATCTTCTTTAATATACTTTTTAGCTACTTCTTTTTTCTTATAATCAGTTATGTATTCATTTGTTAAAGTTTCTTCAGTGTAACCATATTGATTTAAAACATCTTCCCAGTCACTACCCATTGCTTCATATTGAGCTTTCATATTTGCGATTTGAACTTTTGCATATTCTTTAGCAGCTTTTTCATCATCAAATTCTTTAGTTACAATATATTCATCAATCATATTTGTAACCATAGTTGATCCATATTTTTCTTTATATTCTTCAAATAATTCATCAGCACTTATATTTTTTCCTTTAACACTAGCTATAATTTCTTCACCATTTTTAAGTTTTACTGATTTTTTACATCCTGCACATACAAGTAAAAAACTACAAAGTGACATAATTAATAATTTCTTTTTCATGTTATCCTCCTTAAACATACAATAATATTTTAACAAAAAAAAGATAAAAATACAATAAAATAAACTTAAGTAATCACATAAATTATCTTTTTCCATAAAATAATGTGAAAGATAAAAAAAGGAGGAATGTTATATGTGTAATTCAGGTGTATCAGGAGCAGCTATTGTTTTAGTTTTATTTATTCTTTTAATCATAATACTAGGAGCATATATTTAATAGATAAGGAGGTTAATTATGTCTTGTCAAAATAATTGTGAAAATACTTCTAGAGGAGGAAGTGGATTTATAATTATAATTGTATTATATATCTTACTTGCTATTATTCTAGGTTCATGTATTTGATAGAGGTTTTAAACCTCTTTTTTTTATAAATATATTTACAAATTAAATATAATTTGTTATAATTTTACATAGAATAGGAGAGAATTAATATGGGTAAAAAAATAACAATTAATAATTCTAATAACCATAAATTTGAAGCAAATCTAATTATGAGTTTTGAAGTACCAGAAATGGATGAAAAATATATTGTTTATAGTTTTAATGCAGATGATGATACATTAGTTATTAATGTAGGTAATTTAATAAAGAAAGATGACTCCTATTATGTTAAAGATTTAGATAATGATGAAGAATGGAATTTTATAAAGAAAATAATGCTTCAAATAGTTAGGGAGGATGATTAATATGGATAAAATAATTACTATAAAACCTCTTGAATTAGATGAAGTTAATATATCTACTGCTAGTCCAATTACTAGTAGAAGAACAAAAATAACAAAAGAAGTTGCTCAAAAATTTATAGATTTTACTGAAACAAGAAAAGCAGCTATTGATGAAGAGGATTTAAAAGCAATTAAACCTGAATTAGATGTTTCAACTTTAAAAAGTTATGAAGAAATATTAACTCCAGAAAGATTAAAACATAAAATAGAAAAAATAAATAAATTACTTATAAAATATGGATATTCTAGTTTATGTTTATCATATGATAATATAGTTGAATTATTGAATGGTAAAACAAAAAATACTGTTGCTGAAGAACAACCAAAAGAAATAGTAGAAAATCCATTTGAAACAATAAATAATTTTAGTTTGAATGATGATGATATAATTATTGAAGATGAATTAGAAAACCTAGAAGATGGGAGAAAGCTAGTAGCTTAAATACTTGAAAAATCGTTGAAATTTTGGTATAATTATAAAGGGTGATGTTATGAGTTATATGTGGCTTATAGTTATACTTTTACTAATAATAATAGAAGCTATGTCTATTAATTTAACAACGATTTGGTTTGTATTTAGTGGCTTAGTAGCATTACTCTTATCTTTTTTTATAGACAGTTTAATTATTCAATTTTCTGTCTTTGTAATACTTGGATTAATACTTTTAATAACAACAAGACCAATTCTTACAAAATTATTTAAACAAAATAAAGTATCTACTAACTTAGATAGAATAATTGGAATGACTGGAACTGTAACGGAACCTATAAAGAAAAATGAAACAGGTGAAGTAAAAGTAGACGGAAAAAGATGGACAGCGTATGCTGATAAAGGAATAAAAGAGGGAAGAATTGTTAAAATATTAAAAATAGAAGGCGTAAAAGTTAAAGTAGAGGAGGAATAATATGGAAATTTTAATTGCATTACTTGTACTAATTGTAGTATTAATATTGCCAAACATTAAAGTAGTACCACAAGCTAGAGCTTATGTTATAGAAAGAATTGGATCATATCATGAAACATGGAAAAATGGTTTTCATGTAAAAATTCCATTTGTAGATAGAATCGCTAATAATGTATCATTAAAAGAAATTGTAAAAGATTTTGCTCCACAACCAGTTATTACAAAAGATAATGTTACAATGCAAATAGATACAGTTGTTTATTTTCAAATAACTGATCCT
>OMSK01000021.1 GCA_900313725.1 uncultured Bacillota bacterium
AGAAAATTAAATAAAGCATTAAAAGAATTAAAACATGGATTTGGTGCTGCTATAGGATATAGTATGATTAATGATGAATTAAAAACAGTTGATGATGCTATTAATGAAGCAACACTTGATATGAGAACAAATAAAGAAGAATTACAAAATTAAAAGCCAATTATGGCTTTTTCTTTTTTTATATAGTATAATTATAATAGGTGAATAGAATGAAGGAAGTATTTAATAAATATATGAATGATAAAACTGAATTTGATAAATTAACAAAGATAGGAATTATTTGTTTAATAATCGTAATTGCAGGTATATTTGGTTTTGTATATGAATTTATTTTTTACTATTTTAATGGTGGTATGAAAGATTTTTATTATCGTGGAAGTAATTTCTTACCATGGATAAATATATATGCAACAGGTTCTTTATTAATATATTTTCTTACATTTAAATATAAAAAAAATCCATTAAAAGTATTTATATTAAGTACATTAATATGTGGAATACTGGAATTTATAGCTGGTTATATGTTATATACATTCTTTGATGGATTTAGATGTTGGGATTATAATTCAGAAATATTAAATTATGGTAATATTGAAGGATATATCTGTTTAAGAAGTGTATTATTCTTTGGAGTTTCAAGTTTACTTCTTATGTATATGATTGTTCCAGGATGTTATTATTTAGCATCTAAATTAAAAAGAAAAACTTTTTTAATACTAAGTTTTACAATATGTGGTATATTTATGTTAGATGAATTATATAATCTTGTATTTGCTAGAATTTTTGATTTAAAAAGAGCATCAGATATTTATAAACAAATTGGATTTAAGTATGTAAATTTTAAATAAAGGGTGATTATATGAAATTATTTAAAAGATATATGAAAAAACTTATTAAGATAACAAATAAAGAAGAAATGAAAGTATTACCAGGACACTTATCTTTTTTCTTAGTATTATCTTTAATACCAGCTGTCACTTTAATAGGATTACTTTGTAATGTATTCAATTTATCTAGTACAGATATTATTAATTTTTTTGATGATGTAGCTCCAACAGGAGTAATGGAAGTAGTAAAACCATTTATACACTCATCTGGTTCAAGTATAGCAATGATTTATTTAGTTATTGGATTTATACTTGTCTCTAATGGAGCATTTGCTATAATACAAACATCTAATACATTATATGGTGTTAAAAATAGCAATCAATTAAAAGAAAGAATAAAATCAGTATTTTTAACTATATTATTAATGTTTCTATTTGTTTTTATATTAATTGTATTAGCATTTGGTAATAAAATAGTAGGTTTTATTTTAGATCTAGAAATGTTTAGTGATATATCAAGTGATCTTTATCATGTGTTTGTATATTTTAAATGGCCTTTAGCATTCTTTATTATTTATTTAATAATAAAACTTATTTATACTTTGTCACCAGATAGATCAGTAAAAAGTAAAACCGTAACAAAAGGAGCAATTTTTACTACAATATGTTGGTTAGGAGTAACTGCTGTTTATTCTTATTATGTAAATAATGTTGCTAGATATGACTTATTCTATGGTAACTTATCAAATATTATTATATTAATGATGTGGATATATGTAATTTCTTATATATTTGTTATAGGAATAGCAATTAATGTTAATAGTTATAATGCAATGGTAGAAAATACCACTAATGAAAATAATGAGAACGTTACACAATAAAAATGGATATATTAATATCCAACAGACTACCATATAGTATCCGATTTAATTTTACTGTGAATTAATAAGTATTATGTTTAGGTATTCAAAAAAAGGATTATTTAATCCTTTTTATTTATGTAATAAGCATAATATTCGTCATAAGTTATATCTTTATCATGAATTTTTTTAGCAACTTCTTTTCCTACATATCTATAATGCCATGATTCATATGAATAACCAGTTATTTTTTCTTTATCTTTTGGATATCTTAAGATAAATCCATATTTATAAGAATTTTCATATAACCATTTAAATTCATCAGTGTTTTCAAAATTATCCATATTACTTCCATATGTAACAATATCGATTGCTAATCCTGTTTGATGTTCTGAATATCCAGCTCTTGCTGCAACATTATCTGCCCATTTATCTCCCTTACTAGCAGCATAATTGTTCCATAAACTTTGTTGATAATCATAATCTCTATAAGCTGATGTAATAATTAAACTTAAGTTTTGAGCTTTCGCATCATTCCACATACTTAAGAAGCTTTCATATACTTCTTTTCTTAGTTTGTTAGTTCCATATCCATATTGAATACTTACATCTACTAAATCATCAGGAGTATAATCTTTATTTAATTTGTGAAACTTATTAACTAGTATTAAATTTCCATCTTTTATATTAGCGTTTTTAACAATATCTTCATCATAATAATCATTATTTGCTTTAACGTTAACCATAGTTACTGTATAAGCTAAATCATCATTATCACTATCTTTGTAATATTTCATATATTCATCTAGATTACTAAATATAAAGTATTTTTGTTTTATAAATTTAACAATCATTTTATTGTATTTTTTATCTAATAATTTATCAATATATTTTTCATCTAGTTTTTTTACTTCCACAATTTCTTCTTTAGAATAACCAATTTTAGATAATTTATAATCATAAGTATGTCTATAATTGATTTTTTTAACAATAGAACTAATAATGATTATTAATAATATTAATATAATTATAAATCCTACAAAAAATTGTTTAACACTTTTTTTGATACGTCTTCTTTTTTTCATTCTACCACCTAGTATAATTATACCATTTTTCTAAATTTTTTCAATGTATAAGTCGTTATAATAAAAAACATAATATAAATAGGTGATTATATGGGTTTATTATTATTATGTATTAAAGTCTTCTTTATAAGAATAATTGATGTTTCACTTGGTACGATAAGAACAATTATAACTGTAAAAGATAAAAGATTATTAGCATCTTTAATAGGATTTATTGAGGTGTTAGTATGGTTTTTAGTCGCTAAAGAAGCTATTAATACTGATAATAATAGTATATTAATTGCGATATCTTATTCACTTGGATTTGCTACAGGAACATATATAGGAGCATTCTTATCAAATAGATATATTAAAGGTAATTTTGGTGTTCAAGTTATTACTGATAAAATAGAATTAATAAAAAACATTAGAGATAATGGATATGCGGTATCTGAACTTAGTATAAAAGGGTATAGTAAAGAAGAAAAATATATGTTATTTATTGAAATAGATAAAAATCATTTTAATCATTTACAAAGTCTAATAAAAAAATATGATAAAAAAGCATTTATTGTAGTAAATGAAACAAAATATGTACAAAATGGATATTTAAGAAAATAAATATTCTTTTTTTTATATAATTTCATACATTTTATTAGAGGTGTTATATGAAAAAATTTATAAGTATATTATTAGTGTTATTTTTAATTCCAAGTATAGTTAAAGCTAGTGATACAATAAAGGTTAATAAAGAGGTGGGACTTGCTAGTAATGCTAAAAGTGCTATATTAATTGAACCTGTAACAGGAAAAATAATATTTGAAAAAAATTCTCATGAAAAATTAGCTCCTGCTTCTATGACCAAAATAATGAGTATGTTACTTATTATGGAAAGTTTAGATAAGGGTGTTATTAAATGGGATGATAAAGTAACCGCATCTGATAATGCATCTGGTATGGGAGGTAGTCAAATACTTCTTGAAACAGGTGAACAAATGACTGTTAGAGATTTATTTAAGGGAATTGCCGTTGCTTCTGGTAATGATGCTGTTGTTGCTATGGCAGAATATATTGCTGGTAGTGAAGAAGAATTTGTTAAAATGATGAATGATAAAGTAAGAGAGTTGGGTTTAAAAGATACGGTATTTAAAAATCCTCATGGACTTGATACAGCAAATCATTATTCTAGTGCATATGATATGGCTATGATTGCTAAAGAACTGGTTAAATATAATGAAGTATTTAAATTTACATCAATTTATGAAGATTATTTAAGAAAGGGTACTGATAGAGAATTATGGTTAGTAAATACTAATAAATTAGTAAAATTTAATCCAATTGTAGATGGACTTAAAACTGGTTATACAAAAGAAGCAGGTTATTGTTTAACTGCTACTGGTAAAAAAGATGATTTGAGATTAATATCTGTAGTAATGGGGGAACCAGATATTAATACAAGAAGTAGTGAAACAAATGAATTACTTAATTATGGCTTTTCTAAATTTAAAGCACAAAATATTATAAAAAAAGATATGATAATTGATAAACTTATAATAGAAAAAGCTGCTAATAAAAGTGTAAATATTGTACCTATAAATGAATATTCAATTGTTAAAGAAAAGAATAAAAAATTAGGTAAAATAACTTACGATTTAAGTTTAAATAATATAAAACTACCAATAAAAAAGGGTAAAAAAATAGGTAAATTAACTGTCTATGAAGATGGTAAAGAGATGAATAAATTAGACGTAACAATTAATAAAGATTTAAAGAAAGCCAACATTATTACTTTATATGGAAGATATCTAAAAAGTATTTTAAATGGTAATATAAAATTTAAATAAAAAAAGAAGTTTTTATTTTACTTCTTTTTTCTTTTTTTATATAAAGTATAAGGTGGTTTTTTATCAATTGATTCTTCTGTTAATTTAATTGAACTATATTGATCAGGGTGTGTTCCTACCTCAAAGAATGCTTTATTTAGTAATTCATTTAGTGTATCTTTAATACCACTAACACCAATATTTTTCTTTAAAGATATTTCTGCAATCTTTTTGATTGCTTTATCATTAATATATAATTTAATACCTTTCTTTTTAGCATATTTAGTATATTCTAATAATACACTATTTTTAGAATATTTCATAATGCTTACAAAATCGTCAACTGTTAATTCATTTAATCTAAATATAGATAAACGTCTTAATGTTTGACTAGGGAATCCATATTTATTTAGATCATCAATAGTTATATCTTTATATTTTTTATTATCTTCTAATTTATTATTAATTCCCATACCTTTTTGTTTTACACTTAATTCAGCAAATGCTCCAACCAAAACAAATGTAACATATGATGTATCAAACATTATATATTCAGGATGAGTTTCATTTCCAATATTTATTCGATATGTAGATCCTTCCATCATAGCAAGTAGGGCATTTAAAACTCTATCTCCAGATACGTCACCTTTTTGATTAGTAACTTTTTTATCAATTTCATCGATAACTATAATTCCATGTTCAGCTGCTTCTAAATCACCATTTGCCTTATTATATAGGTTAACAAGCATCTCATCGACAGAGCATCCTTGATAGCCAGTAGCAGAATATTGTTCACTATCTTCAAAAGTAATAGGAACATTAATTTTTTCAGAGATTGTTCTAAACATTTCAGATTTACCACTACCAGGTGGCCCAATTAATAAGATGTTAGTTTTATTACGATAGTTTTCTATATTATAGTTTCTATCAATAGTTGAAATAACATTTTCAATTGTATTATCTTGTCCTATAATATTTTCCTTTATTGCTTCATCTAATTCTAACATATTGATATTTATTGAATTTTCGTTATCATTATTATCTTTTTCTTTTTTTTCTAATATTTTTTTAGTTAAATTATTAAAATATTTAACATCTGTAATATCTACTTGTTCTGACTCCATATTTAGAGAATCTTCTTCTAAATTGTATTCAGCAACTTTATATACTTCACCAGCAAATAAATCTACTTTAAAAGTTTTAATAATATCTTCTACATCATCACTTGTTTGAACAAGTATATAAGGATAAAGTTCATTTTGTAATCTGGCAATTCCTTCTTCTAAAGAACCATATTTTTTGATTAATTCATCAAATTTAGTTACAAATCCTATACTAATATGTTCATCTTCAAAGTTTCCTTCAAAGGCACTACCAATTTTACCTAAAAATTCAACATTATAATTCATTTCATCTATTGAACAGCATCTAGCCATACTTATAGGATTTAAAATTGTGTGATCATTTATTGTTTGACTTTCATAGATAACTCCTATTGAATCAAATTCTTTTTCCATAAAAACACCTCTAGTAATTATTTATTCTATCATATAAAAAAAATAAATACAATAAAAAAAGGGTATTTTAAATACCCTTTATAACATCCTTTTTTTCACCATCTAAATCTTTACCATCAAAATATGTTTTCTTTTTATAATTACAAATTTTCGCTACTAAATTATCAGGAAATCTTGTTATTTGTCTATTATATTCAGTAATAATATCATTATAATATTTTCTAGCTGCTACTATTTCAGATTCTGATTCAAATAATGATAGATCAATTTTTAAAAAACTTTCATTATTTGCTAAATCTTCGTTTTCTTCTTTATATTTATTAAATTCATTAATACCATCATATAATAATCTATCTAATTCAAAGTTAGATAATTTTTTAGATTTCATACTATCTATACTTTCTAATATACTATCTTTTTTATTAGTATGAGCTTTTATAATACTTATTGATTTATTAAGTAAATCATATCTTTTTCTTAATGTAGTATCAATAAAATTTTCAGCTTCATTTATTCTTATAATATAGGATTGAAATTGATTATATACAGATATAAACCATATCATAATGAATCCCGCTATTATTACAGTTACTAAAAATGCATAATACATATTATCACCATACTAATTATATCAAAAAAAATATAAAATATCTAGATATTATAATTAAAAATATAAAAATGTGTTATAATGAATATGGTGATAGAATGGAAGTAGTAATAGGAATATCAAATAGACATGTTCATTTGAAAGAAGAAGAATATAAAATATTATTTGGAGATGAAGAATTAACAGAGTGTAAACCAATAAATCAACCTGGTCAATTTGCTTCAAATCAATTTGTTACTTTAAAGAATGGGGATAGAGTAATAGAACATGTTAGAATTTTAGGACCATTTAGAAAGTACAATCAAATAGAAATATCAAAAACTGATGCGAGATTATTAAAACTAGATCCACCAGTTAGAATGTCAGGTAATTTAGAAGGAAGTAGTCCAATTACTATAATAGGACCTAAAGGACAAATCGAATTAAAAGAAGGTTGTATTATAGCTGATAGACATATTCATATGTTACCAGAACAAGCAAAATTATATGGATTAGAAGGAGTAGAAAAAGTATCTGTAAAAATTAATGGAGAAAAAGGTGGAATAATGGAAAACGTATATTTACGTGTAGCCCCTAATTCATATTATGAAATGCATATTGATACAGATGATGCGAATGCTCATTTAATTAATAATGGAGATGTAGGAATTATTATTAAATAATTCTTTTTTTTGACATATTTTTTCTTTTTAATAATATATTATATTGTTTGGTGATAGTATGAAAGTTAAAATATTTGATGAAGAAAGTGAAACAGATTTAGAAAATGATATAAATGAATTTATTGAAGATAAAGAATTGATTGATATTAAATATGAAGTATCTATTGGAATATGTGGAGAAGATCAAATATATTGTTTTTCTGCTATGATAATTTATTCTTGACATTGTTTAAAAAATATAGTAAAATTTTTTCTGTTCGCGTCAAAAAGAAAGGAAGAATAAAATGGGAAAATTAAGTTTAAAAGAAATGGATTATATGGCTTTACCAGAAGGACGAAAAGTTTATGCAGATAAAGCATTATTTTTATCTCAATATAAAAATGAAATAATTAGTAGTTTACCAAGTATTGGTTATTTAATATTTAAGACTTTAATAAGTGATAAACCACTTGAAGAATTAAATGAATATAATATGATAATGGATTATATAAAAAATCAAAAAAATTCATTATCTGGATTTGGTAATGGAGATGAAAAAGACATTATTACTATTATTGGTAGTATAGCTGATAGAATTGCTACTAGTTATGAAGAAAAAATGTCAATTAGAAATTATTTAAATAAATATGATGAATTTTTTGAAAAGGGAAAAGTAAAAACTAATATAATAAGTGCATAATTTTTGCACTTTTTTTAATTTTTTGTTATAATTTATAAAGGTGATAACAGTGAATGAAGTATTAAATAAAATATACAACTATGCCTTAGAAGAAATTATGGGAGATAGATATGGAAGTTATGCGAAAGAAATAATTCAAGATAGAGCACTTCCAGATGTAAGAGATGGTTTAAAACCTGTACAAAGAAGAATACTATATGCGATGTATAGAGATCGTAATACATATGATAAACCACATAAAAAGAGTGCAACTGCTGTTGGTAATGTTATGGGACATTACCATCCACATGGAGATTCTTCAATATATGAAGCATTAGTTAGAATGAGTCAATGGTGGAAATCAAATACTCCATATATAGATATGCATGGTAATAATGGATCTATGGATGGAGATTCTGCAGCCGCAATGCGTTATACAGAAGCAAGATTAGATAAAATAAGTAATGAATTATTAAAAGATATTGATAAAGATACAGTGGAGATGGCTTGGAACTTTGATGATACATTAAAAGAACCAACTGTATTACCAGCTAAGTATCCAAATTTACTAGTAAATGGAGCAAATGGTATTTCTGCTGGATATGCTACAAATATTCCAACTCATAATTTAGGTGAAATAATTGATGCTACTGTAAAACGTATAGATTCACCTAATTGTAGATTAGAAACAATATTAGATATTGTAAAAGGACCAGATTTTCCAACTGGAGCTATAGTTGAGGGAAAAAACGGAATAATAGAAGCATATACTAAAGGTACTGGTAAAATTAATATTCGTTCTAAATATGAATATGTAAAAGAAAAAGGTCAAGAAAGAATTATTATTCATGAAATACCTTTTGAAGTTAATAAAGCTAATTTAGTTGCGAAAATAAATGAAATTCGTATTGATAAAAAAGTAGATGGAATGACTGAAGTTAGAGATGAATCTGACCAAAATGAACCAATGAGAATCGTTATTGATTTAAAGAAGGGTGCAGATAAAGATTTAATTATCAATTATTTACTAAAAAATACAGATTTACAAATACCATATAGTTTTAATATGGTCGCAATCGTTAATAGAAAACCTATGACAATTGGAATTCTTCCAATGTTAGATGCTTATATATCATTTCAAAAAGAAGTAATAATAAGAAGAACTGAATTTGATTTAGCAGTAGCTAAAAAACAAATACATATTACTGAAGGTTTAATAAAAGCACTAGGTATATTAGATGAAGTAATCGCAACAATCAGAAAAAGTAAAAATAAAGCTGATGCTAAAGATAACTTAGTAAAAGAGTATGAATTTACTATGGAACAAGCAGAAGCTATTGTTACTTTACAATTATATAAATTAACAAATACTGATGTTGATGAATTAAAAGAAGAATACAAAAAATTACAATTAATTATTAAAGGATTAGAAGCAATCTTAAGTGATGAAGAAAAATTAAAAGATGTAATGAAACAAGAATTAAAAAGAATTAAAAAAGAATATGGTGTACCAAGAAAGACTGAAATACAAGATGAAATAACAGAGGTTAAAATAGATACAGTTGCTATGATACCTAAAGAAGATTGTATAGTAGTAGTTACTAAAGAAGGATATGTAAAAAGAGTGTCAACTAGAAGTTATGATGAGACATCTGCTACTGGTTTAAAGGATGGAGATTTTGTAACAGCTAAATATAAAATGTCTACATTAGATACATTAATCTTATTTACAGATTTAGGAAATTATTTATATATTCCTGTATATGAATTACCTGATTTAAAATGGAAAGATTTAGGTAAACATGTTAGTAATGTAATTGCTATTAAAGCAGAAGAAAATATAGTAGGAAGTATTCCTGTTTATGATTTTGATGATACTATTGTTACTTTCTTTACTAAAGATGGTATGATTAAACGTACAAATTTAGTTGATTTTAAAGTATCAAGATATTCTAAACCAATTACAGCAATCAAATTAAAAGCAAAAGATAAATTAATTGGTATATCTACAAGTAATGATCCATATGTATTTATTACTACATATAATGGATATGGACTTGTATATAGTATAGATGAAGTACCTGTATCAGGACTTAGAAGTAGTGGTGTTAAATCAATTGGTCTTAAATCTGATTATGTAGTAAATGGAACTATTTATAGTAATGATTATGAATATTTAACACTTATTACTAATAAGAATACTGGTAAGAGAATTAGATTATCTGAATTTGAAGTATCAACAAGAGGAAGACGTGGTACTAAGTTAATTAGAGATATAAAAACAAATCCATATTATATAACAAATGCCTTTATAGTTGACTATAAAAAAATACTAGGTATTAAAACTGGTACTGAAATAACAGAAATGAAATTAACTGAACTTCCAATTACAGATAAAATTAAAACCGGAAGTACAATTTCTAAATTAGATATAATTGATTCATTTATCGTAACAGAGTTACATGAAAAAAATGAAAAGAAAGTAGTAGAAAAAGAAAATTTAACATTAGAAGATGTTGATAAAAAAATACTAACTATTGATGATTTCTTAGATGAAATAGAAAAAAGTTAGTTGTAAAATGATGTATAATTTAGTATAATTAAAAAAGAGAGGATGGTATATATGTTACATGACATTTTATTAATAGTAGTTGGATTAGTAATAGGAGCTGTTGTTGGTTTCTTAATTGCTAAAAAATATATGGAAAAATTCTTAAAGAAAAATCCACCAATCAATGAACAAATGATTAAAGCAATGATGAGTGGAATGGGAAGAACTCCAAGTCAAAAGCAAGTTAATCAAATGATGAAACAAATGAATAAATATATGTAATAAAAAAAGAACTAAAAAGTTCTTTTTTTTTCAAAATAAAAAGGAAATAGAAAACTTATGTCGTATGATAATAGTAGAAGAATAAAAAGGAATATAATTAACTAGATAAGAGGTGAAATATGACTGAAGAATTATCATTAATTAAAAATATTAATATAGAGGATATGATATATGAAATAAGAGGTAAGCAAGTAATGTTAGCTTCTGATTTGGCTCAACTATATAAATGTAGTAATGGTACTAAAGATATAAATAAAGCTGTTAAAAGAAATATTGATAGATTTCCAGAAGATTTTTGTTTTTATTTAACTGATGAAGAGAGTAAAAATATTTGGTTCCAATTTGGAACTAAAAATTATCAAGTAGAAACAAGAGGTGGTAAGTTTAAAAATCCACGTGTTTTTACAGAAGAAGGAGTGGCTATGTTATCAGGAGTACTCAATACCGAAAAAGCTAAATTAGTAAGTGTAGATATAATGAGGGCTTTTGTAAAAATGAGAAAGTTTATAAAAGAAAATCTAATAGAAAATAATTATATTAATAGTATATTATTAAGACATGATTGTGAAATAAAAGAATTACAAGATACATTTGATAAAATGGAAGAAAAAGAATTGAAAAATAAATTATTTTTTAATGGAGAGGTATTTGATTCATATTTAGAAATAATAAAAATATTAAATAAAGCTAAAAAAGAAATAATTATAATAGATAATTATGCAGACGAAACATTATTAGAAATAATATCTAAAATGGATAAAGAAGTAACTTTAATAACTAGTAAGAAACTACTTAAAGATATAGATATAAATAAATATAATAAACAGTATCATAATCTAAAAGTAATAAAGAATAATGATTTTCATGATAGATTTATAATAATAGATAAAGAATTTGTTTATCATATTGGTTCATCTATTAATCATTTAGGTAATAAAATATTTAGTATAAATATAATAGAAGAAGATATAGTAAAAGAGCCCTTAATAAATAAAATAAATATGATAATAAAAATAGATTATTTTTATAATTAATCTTTTTTTTTAATTGCATTTTTGATAAAATAGATAAGTAGGGTGGTAGTATGCAAAATAAGTTAGAACTTTTACTAAAAAAATTAAATATTGAAGAAAAAGATTATAGTTATTTTAATGATGGAACATTAGATAAAATAGTAGGCAATAAGGATAAAACTAACTATAATTTTTATATTACCCTAAATACTAATTTACCATATGAATTATATGATAAAATGAATAATGAAATTAAAAAAATATATAGTGAATTTAAAGAAGTAAAGATAATTATTAATGTTAAAAATATAAATATAGATAGGATAGAAGAATACTACCAAAATTTTATAGAAAAATATTCTATAATAAAAAAATCACCATTACTTAAAACATTTAAAGATTCTAAATTAGATTATAATGATTATTTATATATAAGTGTAAGTAATAAAGCTGAAGAAATGAAAATAAATAGTATAAAAAAAGACTTAGAAAAATCTTTTAATAATGCAGGTTTTAAAATAGAAATAAAAATTAAAATAGATAAAATGAGTGATCTAGAAATATTAAATGAAATAAATAAAGATTTAGATGTTTCAAATATAGAAGTACCAGTAATAGAACCACCTAAAGAAGAACCTAAAAAAAGTTGGACTAAAAACTATGAACCCAAACCTTTAATAGTAGAAAAAGATAATCCGGATGTTATTATAGGAAGAAAAATTGAAGATGAAATTACAAGATTAGATACAGTATTAGAACAAGAAAAGCAAATTACTATTGAAGCCAAACCATTCGCAGATGTAGATATATTTAAAACAAAAAATGAATTATATATTGTTACATTAAAATTAACTGATTTAACAGATAGTATCTATGGTAAGATGTATGCTCATACGGAAGAAGAAGTAAATCAGATAAAAAAAATAAAAAAAGGTACATGGTATAAATTTAGAGGAAGTATTAAAGAAGATAAATATGCTGGCGAAATAACTTTACAAATTAGAGATGTTAATGTAAGTAATAGAGTAGATGAAGTAAGAATTGATGATGCGCCTGTCAAAAGAGTTGAACTACATGCTCATACTATGATGAGTGGTATGGATGGAATAACTAATTTAGATTTAGGAAAACATACATGTGAACTTGTAGAAGAAACTATTAGAATGGGATATAAGGGAGTTGCAATTACAGATCATAGTGGATGTCAAGGCTTTCCAATTTCCTTTGGAATTATTAAAGGACATAATAAAAAAATAAGAAAAAAAATATCTGAAGAAATAGATAATGTAAAAAAAGAAATAGAAGAAAATGGAGAGACTGAAGAATTAAAAAATAAACTAAATGAATTATTAGAACAACAAAAAAATCCTCCAATTTTTAAAGGATTATATGGAACTGAATTAACACTTGTTGATGATACAGTAAATATTGTTGTAAGACCAACTGATACTAAGTTACTTGGAACAGAATTTGTTGTATTTGATACAGAAACAACTGGATTTAATGCTGGTGGAATTGATCAAATGATTGAAATAGGTGCTGTTAAAATAAAAGATGGTGCTATAACAGATAGATTTGATGAATTAATAGATCCAGGAAGACATATTCCTGATAAGATTACAGAGCTTACTTTAATTACAGATGAAATGGTTAAAGGAAAACCTAATGAAGAAGAAGTAACCAAAAAATTCTTAGAGTGGATAGGTGATGCTCCATTAGTTGCTCATAATGCTAAATTTGATATTTCATTTATGGTTAGTGCTATGAATAAATATAATTTAGGTGAATTTAAAAATACAGTAATTGATACATTAGAATTATCAAGAACTCTTGATCAAGGATATGCAAGACATAGTTTATCTGCTTTGGTTAAAAGATATAATGTACCTTGGGATGAAGATGCTCACCATAGAGCAGACTATGATGCTGAGGGAACCGCATATGTATTTGACAAAATGATAAAAAAATTAGATTCATTAAATTATGAAACTATTTCATCATTAGATAGATTAGTATCAAAAGATGAAATATATAAATTTGGACGTACATATCATTTTAATGCAATTGCCTTAACTCAACAAGGATTAAAGAACTTATTTGAAATTATTTCTCTAGCAAATACAGTTTATATTTATAAAACACCAAGAATACTAAGAAGTAAATTAAATGAACTTAGAGAAGGAATTTTAATAGGTAGTGGATGTTATGAATCTGAAGTATTTAATGAAGCAAGAAGTAAAGAAGGAGAAGAATTAACAAATATAATTAATTTCTATGATTATGTTGAAGTTCAACCTCCTGAAGTATATGATCATTTAATACAATTAGGTGATTTTAAATCATATGAAGAATTAAAAAACCATATTAAAAAAATAATAAGTGCTACTAAAGAAGCAGGAAAAATAATAGTTGCTACTGGAGATGTTCATCACTTTAATAGAGAAGATAAAATATTTAGAAAAATAATTGTTAATCAAAAAGTACCAGGTGGTGGAAGACATCCTTTAGCAAAACGTGAAATAAAAGAAATACCATCACAACATTTTAGAACAACAAGAGAAATGTTAGATGATTTTAATTTCTTAGATGATGATTTAGCATATGAAATAGTTGTTGAAAATACCAATAAAGTACTTGATATGGTTGATGAATTAGAAGTAATACCTGATACAGGAGGAACACCATTCTCACCTAGAGTAAAAGCTGATGATGGACTTTCTTACTTAGATTGTCCAAGGGTTGTTACAGACTTAGTATATAATAAAGCTGAAGAATGGTATGGGAATCCATTACCACAATCTATAGAAGAGCGTATTGCTACCGAATTATATGGTGATATAGTTCTAAATACAATTAAAGAAAAAGAACCGGATAATGATAAAGCATTTGAAAAACTACATAAAGTAATGGTAGAAGGTTCAGATCAAGTTAAAGAATTAGTTAGAAATGGTTTAAAAGAAAAAAATCCAGAAATGGATGATAATGAGCTAGATAAATTATTGAAAAAATCATTAGGTGGAGTTATAGGAGCAGGATTTGATCCAATATATTTAATTGCTCAAAGACTAGTTAAACACTCAAATGATGAAGGATATTTAGTTGGATCCCGTGGATCTGTTGGATCAAGTTTTGTCGCAACTTTAATGGGTATAACAGAAGTAAATTCACTTGCTCCTCACTATAGATGTCCAAAATGTAAGATGAGTATTTTTGAAGAAAATGGAGAACCATTAGGAAAGAAATATTTATCTGGTTTTGACTTACCAGATAAAAAATGTCCAAATTGTAATGAAGATATGATAAAAGATGGACAAGATATGCCATTCGCAACATTCCTAGGATTTAATGCTGATAAAGTACCAGATATAGACCTTAACTTCTCAGATTTAAATCAAGCAAGTACCCATGCTTATACCAAAGTATTATTTGGTGAAGACAATGTTTATAGAGCTGGTACTATTGGTACAGTAGCTGATAAAACAGCATTTGGTTTTGTTAAGGGATACTGTGAAGATAATAATGTTGTTATGCGTACAGCAGAAGTAGAAAGACTTGCTATTGGATGTACGGGTGTTAAAAGAACAACCGGACAACACCCAGGTGGAATTGTTGTTATACCAGATTATAAATCATGTTTTGATTTTACACCTTTCCAATTTCCAGCAGAAGATCCAACCTCTGCTTGGAGAACAACTCACTTTGATTATCACTCAATAGAAGAGTGTGTATTAAAACTAGATATTTTAGGACATTCAGATCCAACTCAATTAAGATTGATAGGAATGCAATCTGGTACAGATGTTCTTAAAGTGCCACTTGATGATAAAGATACAATGAGCATATTCACAGATACTTCAGTATTAGGTGTTACTAAAGAACAAATAATGTGTAAAACAGGTACTTTAGGTATTCCTGAATTTGGTACACCATTTACTATTCAATTAGTTGAAGATACCAAACCAACAACATTTGCCGAACTTATTAAAATATCTGGACTTTCTCATGGTACTGATGTATGGTTAGGAAATGCTCAAGAATTAATAAAAAATAATGTAGTTCCATTTAGTGAAACTATAGGCTGCCGTGATGATATTATGGTTTATCTAATGTATCATGGTGTTAAACCTATAAAAGCATTTAAAATAATGGAATTTGTTCGTAAAGGAAAAGCAACTAAAGATCCAGAAACATGGAAAGAACATGTTAAAACAATGGAAGAAGCTAATATTCCTGATTGGTTTATAGAGTCATGTCATAAGATTAAATACATGTTCCCTAAAGCCCATGCAGCAGCATATGTAATAAGTGCATTTAGAATTGCTTGGTATAAAGTACATATGCCTGTATTTTTCTATGCATCATGGTTCTCTTCAAAAGCAACTGATGTTGAAATTGAATCAATGATGAAGGGATATAATGATATTAAAAATAAAATTATTGAAATTCAAAATAAAGGATATGAAGCAACTAATAAAGAGAATGGTCAACTTGAAAGTTTAAAATTAGCTCTAGAATCAAGTGCTAGAGGAATAAAATATTTAAATATTGATTTGTATAAAAGTGAAGCTAAAGTTTGGGTTCCACAAAATGATACAGATATTGTTCCTCCATTTACAGCGATTGATGGACTTGGTGAATCAGTTGCTAATAACATAGTTGAAGAAAGAGAAAAAAGACCATTTATAAGTATTGAAGATTTACAAAAACGTTGTAAAATATCACAAACTTTAATTGATAAAATGAGATTAATGGGAATACTTGATGGTATGGATGAATCAAGTCAAATGACATTATTTTAAAAAATCTGTAAGATTTATTCTTACAGATTTTCTTTTATTTTTTCTTTAATTAATTGATGCTTTTTAACTTTCATATTTATATTGGTATCAAATTCACTTGTTATTATGTTTTTTTCTATATCTACACATTTAATATTTATATTAGAAAACATTTCATTATTAAAATCTATTCTAATATGTAATATAGATGAATTAATATTATTCATTTTTAAATCAGAAAGTGAAGGAGCATATACATAAATATTATTATCATTAATACTTACTTTGTAATTATGATAATGACCAAGTAGGGTAATATATGTTTCTAAATTTTTTTTATAATTTTTAAGATAATCTATTTCATGTTGTAATTTAATAAAATTATCCTTTATATTTATATAATTTTCTCCATAACCTAAATTAATTAAATCACTTCTAGCGTCACTTAACCATTTAACAATATCTTTATGATAATATAGTTTAGAATAATAATCATGATTACCATATAATACTAATGTTTTAATAGTATCACTATAAGGATAATTATCAATAACGTATTCAACTTGCTTAGATAATGTTTTTATTTTTAAATCATTTTTATTATGAGGCATATAAGAATCAAATAAATCACCTAAATTTATAACATATTTTAGTTTATTTTTATCAGCATATTCATATGCTTTATAGAGTAAGTCAATTCTATCCAATTTATTACATAAGTGTAAATCAGATATAACAATAAATTCTATATAATTTTTTTTTGAAAATAATTCATACATAAAACCCACCTAAGAGTGTATTATAACAAAAAAATAAATAAATGTTAAGACTAGTTGACAAAATTCAACTTAAAGTTGGTAGAATGACAATTGTTTTTTAGATATAATTTTTATGTTCTATTTGATTTTATAATTAAAATAGTGTATCATTTTATATGTGTGATAAGGAGGTAAGAGTATGCTTTATAAATTAGAAAAAGTAACTAAAACATATAAAAACTTTTCAAGCGAAAACCATGCTTTAAAAGATATAAATTTAGAAATAGAAGAAGGAGAAATAGTTGTTATATTAGGCCCATCTGGATCTGGTAAAAGTACTATGTTAAATATACTATCAGGTATAGATAATCCAACACATGGTAAAGTTTATTTTAATGATAATAGAATAGATAAATATTCTGATAAAGAATTAACTAAATATCGTAAAGATAATTTAGGATTTATCTTTCAAAGTTATAATTTAGTATCTAATTTAACTGTAAAAGAAAATATTGAATTAGGTAAGGAATTAGCAACTGATCCTCTTAAAATAAAAGATATTTTAAAAGAAGTTGGTCTATATGATCATAGAAGAAAATATCCATATCAAATGAGTGGTGGACAAATGCAAAG
>OMSK01000027.1 GCA_900313725.1 uncultured Bacillota bacterium
ATAAAAAATATAATTTTTTAGATAGATATGAGTGATAATATGGATCAAGATAGAATTGGTAAAATAATAAAAGAAAATAGAATTAAAAATAATTTAACTCAAGCAGAATTAGCTGATAAATTAGGTATAACATATCAAGCAGTTTCTAAATGGGAAAATGGAAAAAATATACCTGATATTGCTATATTAACGGAAATAAGTAAATTATTTAATTTAGATATTAATGAATTGTTAGGTAGTGAATCTATTAAGAAAAAATCTAATAAGAAATTATTAATAATATTAATTAGTGTATTAGTAATTATTTCAATTGTTTGTATAGTTATATTTAGAAAAAAAGATAATAATTTTAAAATGACTGAAATAAAAAGTACTTGTAGTACTTATGATATAAATGGAGTAGTAGCTTATAATAAAAGTAAAACATCTATTTATATTTCTAATGTAAATTATTGTGGTAAGAAAGATGAAACTAAATATAAAAAAATATCATGTAATCTATATGAAAAATTAGATGATAAAACTATTAAAATTAAAAGTTGTGATTCAAAATCTAATACTACATTAGAAGAATATTTAAAAGATGTTAAAATAAATGTAGATAATTATAAAAGAATGTGTACTAAATTTAATACTAAGAGTTTGTATTTAGAAATTGAAACTGACGAAGGTAATGGTACTAATGTACACAAAATACCTTTAAAATTAGATGATAAATGTAACTAAAATATAAGTTTAGAAAAATCAACCTCTATTTTATTGATTTATAAATAGATATATTTTAAAATTATTTTAGGAGGAAAAAATATGAAAAAAATATTATTTGTATCATTAATAGCTTTATCTTTAGTAATGACAGGATGTAAAAAAGATAATAAAAAAGCTCTAGAATTTAAAGAAGATTATGAAGAGTTGAATGGAACAACTAATTCTAGAGGAGTTGAACATAGAACTATTACTATTTCAAAAGATAATAAATTTGTTGAAGTAACACCTTCAGAAATTCTTAAAAAAATAGAAAATAAAGAAACATTTTATGTATACTTTGGATCAAGACTTTGTCCTTGGTGTAGAAGCGTAATTGAAAAAGCTGATGAAATATCTAGAAATAGAAAAATATCTAAAATATATTATGTAGATGTATGGGATGATCAAGGTGTTGAAATTTTTAGGGATAAATATGAAGTTATTGATAAAGAATTAAAACAAACATTTAAAGGAGCAAAAGAGTATAAAAAAATCCTTAATTCTATTGATCAAAATTTACTTAGAGATTATGTAATTACAAATTCAGATGGTAGTACAATTGAAGTTGGAGAAAAAAGAATATATGCTCCTAACTTTGTATATTTTGAAAAAGGAAAAGGAATTAGATTAACTAATGGTAAATCAGAAAAACAAACTGATGCTAGAGAAAAATTAACTAAAGAAATGTTAAAAGATGAAGAAAAAGTATTTAATGAATTTTTTAAATAGACCTTAGGGTCTTTTTTTGATACAATATTAATGGAGATGATTATATGAAAGTATGTATAATTGGTGGTGGAATAAGTGGTGTAATTTGTGCGATTAAAGCATCTAAAAATAATGATGTTACAATAATAGAAAGAAATAATACATTACTTAAAAAATTATTACTAACAGGTAATGGTAGATGTAATTATTTTAATAGTAATATGGATATTAGTAATTTTAATTCAAATGGAAATTTATCTGATTTTATTACAGAAGAAAATATTAATAAAGTATTAACTTTTTATGATAGTATAGGAATAATACCTAAAATAAAAAATGGATATTATTATCCTTATTCTAATACAGCACTTTCTATTAAAGAAGCATTGATAAAAGAATTAAATAATAATAAAGTAAAAGTAATAACAGATACTTTAGTTGATAATATTACCAAAGTAGAAGATAAATTTTTAATTAATAATGAACTATATGATAAAGTAGTAATTAGTACTGGTTCTAAAGCATATCCTAAAACAGGATCAGATGGAATAGGATATAAATTACTAGAAGATTTAGGATTAAATATAATTAATGTAGTTCCTTCATTAACACCTTTAATAGGTAGTGAAAAATACTTTAATGATTGGAATGGTATTAGATGTTATGCAGAAGTATCACTATATGAAAATGATAATTTTATAAAAAAAGAAGTAGGAGAATTACAACTTACTAATTATGGTATAAGTGGTATATGTGTATTTAATTTAAGTAGAAATGTATCAATTGGTATTAATAAAGGTAAAAAAGAAGTAATTCATATTAATTTCTTACCATTTGTTGATAATATAGAATCTTTTTTAATAGAAAGAAATAATAAATTAAAAAATAGAACAGTAATAGAATTATTAGAAGGATTAATTAATTATAAATTAGTTAAAGTTATACTTAAACAGTCAAATATTAAAGAGGATATTTATTTTAATAATATAAAAAATAAGCAAGATTTATATAATAATTTAGTTGATTTTAAATTAAATATTAATGATATAAAAGGTTATGATTTTTCACAAGTATGTAGTGGTGGCTTAGATTTAAATGAAATTAATTTACATACAATGGAAACTAAAATACCTAATTTATATGTTATAGGTGAATTACTTGATATAGATGGTTTATGTGGTGGTTATAATATAACAATTGCGACTTTATCAGGAATACTTGCTGGAGAAAATATTTAGGTTGAATAAAATTTATAATTATGGTAATATAGTTAACTGGGTGAAATTATATGGATGAGATAACAAATGATTATGAACTTATTGAATATGTAAAAATTCTAATTGAAAAAGAAGATTTATCTCAAAGAGATCTTGGTGAGATAACAGGTTATACATGTGCTGAAGTATGTAGAGTATTAAATCATAAACGTAAGGCATCTCATAATTTAATGGTAAAATTATGTAAATATTTTAATATTCCTTCAGAAATAGTACATAGAGTTTATCCTGATTATGTTATGGTTGATACTATTGCTGTAAATAATAAAAATTCTAAAAAAATGAATTTAAATTTTTATGACAGAATCAGTAAACTAAATCAAGTTAATCAACAAAGAGTACTTAAATATATTGATTTTCTTTTAGATAATGAAATTGATGATATAAGTAAAGAAAGTGTTAATAATATAATTAAATGTATGATAAAAAAGAATATTGAAAAATAAATTAAAATATGTTATTATGTATGTAGATGAAGAAAACTTCATAAAATAAAAAAAGGGAACATTCAATATTGCTTGTTGAGTGCTACCCAAATTTCTTTGTGTAGGCACCTAACAAATGTTAGGTGCGTCTTTTATTATAGTATAAAAAATTAATGTTCGATAAGGAGAGTTATATGATAAGAGTAAGACAGGTAAAAGTACATATTGATAGTAATAATTTAGTTAAAAAAATCGCAAACAAATTAAATATAAAAGAACAAGATATTATTAACTATCAAATTATAAAAGAAAGTATAGATGCTAGAGATAAAACTAATATATTTTATATATATGAAGTAGATGTTGAAGTATTAAACGAAGATATTATATTAAATAATAATAAATCAAATGATATTTTAAAAAGTGAAAAAATAGATTATAAAATAGAAGTAACAGGAAAAGAATCTTTAACAAAAAGACCTATTGTAGTAGGTAGTGGTCCTGCAGGGCTTTTTAGTGCTTTTTATCTTGCTAAATTAGGATATAAACCAATAATTATAGAACGTGGAGAAGAAGTAGAAAAAAGAATTAAATCTGTTGAAGAATTTTGGAATAATAATAAATTAAATGTTAATTCTAATGTACAATTTGGTGAAGGTGGAGCAGGTACTTTTTCTGATGGTAAACTAAATACTTTAGTTAAAGATAAATTAGGTAGAAAAGATGAAGTACTTAAAATATTTGTAGAATTTGGTGCTGACCCATCAATTTTATATAAAAATAAACCTCATATTGGAACAGATGTTTTAATGAAAATAGTTAAAAATATGCGTGATAAAATAATATCATGGGGTGGAACCTATAGATTTAGTACAACATTAACTGATATTAATATAGATAATAATAAAATAAAAAGTATTGTAGTAAATGATAATGAAGAAATAGAAACAGATATTTTAATACTTGCTATTGGTCATAGTGCTCGTGATACTTTTAAAATGTTATATGAAAAAAATATTAATATGTCTCCTAAACCATTCGCATTAGGAATTCGTATAATGCATCCACAAGAAATGATAAATATGAATCAATATGGAACTAATAAATTAGGATCAGCTGATTATAAATTAACTTATAAAGCATCTAATAATAGAGGTGTTTATTCATTCTGTATGTGTCCAGGAGGATTTGTTGTTAATGCATCAAGTGAAAATAATAGACTAGCTATTAATGGTATGAGTTATTCTAAAAGAGATTCTGGAGTTGCTAATAGTGCAATTGTAGTAACAGTTAATCCTGATGATTATGGTACAAATCCATTAGATGGTATTGAATTTCAACGAATTTTAGAAGAAAAAGCTTACAATATAGGTAATGGTAATATTCCAGTACAATTATATGGCGATTATAAAAAAAATAAGATATCTGATAAATTGAACTATAATCCATGTATAAAAGGTAATTATAATTATTCTAATATTAATGATATATTTCCAGATTATATTAATGAATCATTAAAGGAAGCAATAGATAATTTTAATCATAAAATAAAAGGATTTAATAGAGAAGATGCGGTAATCGCAGCTATTGAGTC
This sequence comes from uncultured Bacillota bacterium, assembly GCA_900313725.1. Taxonomy (GTDB): domain Bacteria; phylum Bacillota_I; class Bacilli_A; order RF39; family UBA660; genus OMSK01. The sequence continues at coordinate 4,752 of OMSK01000027.1, forward strand.
TCGAACTTCATCACCAGTTAGAATAGAAAGAGATGAATTATTAGAATGTAATATTAAAGGAATTTATCCAATAGGTGAAGGTGCTGGATATGCTGGAGGTATTACTACAAGTGCTATTGATGGATTAAAGGTAGTCGAAATAATAAGTAAAATTTATAAATTTGACAAAATAGTAAAATAATGTATAATAAACCTCATTCAAGGGGGTTTTATTATGGAAATGACTTCGGCTAGATATAATGAAATAACTGAAAAAATGGAACGATGTGTTACTGAATATGAAAAAATGAATTTTGGTAGTAATAAACAAACACTTTTCTTGGCAAATGGTGATGTATTAAATATTAGAGTTTTAAAAAATAATATACCTCATTTATTAGGTGTTAATTTAGATTATTTAACACAATCTAATTTGTTTAAATCAGGTACAGATGCATATACAAAATTAAAGTATTTTTTAGAAAACTTATATCGTTTTTCCAGATTAGTAATTGATCAAAAAAAATTAGATTATGATTTAATGTTTTCTGATTATGTTGATAACAAATTAGAATCATTTATAAATAATATAAAAATAAGAACAGATGATATGCAATTTGTTGTTAAATATGATAGTGAAAAAACATATGGATTAGAACCAATTGCTGATATATGTGATTATTATATTATAAGAAAAATAAATGATGTTTATTATGTTCTAGGTGTTATAAAAAATGAAAAAAATAATATTTATAATCCAGTTACATCAAAAATGTATAAAGATGAAAAGGAATTCAATAATTTTATAGAAAGAATATCTAAAAAACAAGAAATAACATATCCAACTACATTGAAAATAGAAAATATTGATGCTTGCTATGAAAATAGTTTTACTCTACGAAAAGAAGGAAGAATTGCAAATTTACAACGTGTTATTAATGTGGCAAATCAATATGATGCTACTGCATCAGTCGCAAAAGATTATTGTTATTCTTTAAATTTATTAAATGACTCAAAAACTATTAGTTATAAAGTATTATCTGTATTAAAAACTTTATCTGATAATATTAAAAATGGTGTTATCACTGATGTTGATAATATTAATGATTTGATGGAAGAAATGGATATTCCAGATGAATTACTAGGGTTAATTAATGTATGCAATGATAATATTTGTAATAGCTTTGAAACAGAAAATACTTCATATACACAGTTACATGATGAAAGAAATACTTTAAAACAAGAATTAAAGTCTTTAAGAGAAGAATTAACTGCTTCAAATCATGAAGTAGAAAGATTAACAAAAGAAAATGAAGAATTAATAGAACAAAATGATAATTATAGTATGCAAATGGATATAATAGAAGAAGCATATCAAAAAATAAAAGATATAAAAAAATAAAAAAAACAACATTTATAGTTGTTTTTTCTTAAATAATATGATAAAATTAAGTAGTTGTTGATTCGATGGGTCTTGTTACTTATGATCAATGTAAAACAAATATTAGAGAGGAGCGGTAGTTATGAATAAGATTGAAGAAATAACTAAAAATCAAATTAGAACTGATATTCCTGAATTTCGTGTTGGATATACAGTAAGAGTTAACTACAAGATTAAAGAAGGAAATAAAGAAAGAATTCAAGCTTTTGAAGGAATTGTTATGTCAATTCAAGGAACTGGAATTTCTAAAAACTTTATTGTTAGAAAAAAATCACAAGGTATTGGTGTAGAAAGAACTTTCCCAGTTAATTCACCTTTAATTGATTCAATTGAAGTTGTTAGACGTGGACGTGTAAGACAAGCAAAACTTGGATATATCAGAAAACTAGTTAGTCAACCAAAAATCAAAGAAGAAAGAGACAAGGCTTAGTCGTCTTGTTTTTTTTCAATTATGAAAATATTAAAAGAATTAATTCCTTATATTGTAATTATAATTGTTGTTGTATTAATAAGAACATTTATAGTTACTCCTGTACAAGTTGATGGTTCATCAATGTATCCTACTTTAAAGAATAATGAAATATTAATATTAAAAAAATATGATAAATCTTATAGTAGATTTGATATTGTTGTAATCAATTCTGATCATGGTAGACTAATAAAAAGGGTAGTTGGACTTCCTGGTGAAACTATAGAATATAAAAATAATAAATTATATATTAATGATAAAGTTGTTAAACAAAATTTCAAAATGAATACTAAAACATCTGATTTTGAAAAAGTAAAAATTCCAAAAGATAGCTATTTTGTTATGGGTGATAATAGAGACAATTCAGCTGATAGTAGAGTATTTGGAACATTTAATAAAAAATATATTAAGGGAACAATTGGTATAAGATTATTTCCATTTAATAAAATTGGTAAAATAAAATAGTTGTAATATTTAAATAATATGTTATAATAATAACTATGGTTGGGGGAATTAGTATGACTGAAAAAGTAAATATTTCTATAAATGGAAATGAAAAAAGTAAAAATGAAATTATATATAATAATGTAATGGAAGAATTAAATCAAGAAGAACAAGTTAAATATTTAAAATCTAAGGTAACTAGATTAGAACTTGAAATGAAAAATAAGATGGTAGCGTTAATTCTTATTTTATCTTCAATAATAGGATTTTCAATAGGTATTTATTTTCTAATTCTTAATTTATTTGTTCTTGGAACAATTATTATATTTTCAACATTTATTGTTGTTATGATTAGATTTTATATGATGTATAAATCAATATTAAATATTATTCGTGATAAAGAATTTGATAAAGTAGATCAACTATATAAATTATTAAATTCTAGATTAAAATAGAATAATTAATATAAAATTTTACATAATAATAAAAAAAGTATTGTCAAAATAGAACAAATTTGTTATAATTAATTTGTTCTTCAGATGGCGAGATAGCTCAGCTGGCTAGAGCTTCCGGTTCATACCCGGGCGGTCGAG
>OMSK01000017.1 GCA_900313725.1 uncultured Bacillota bacterium
TACCATTATAAGATAATCCAGATATTTCTTCTATTAAATTAATAACAGGTGTCCAAATAGAAGATGCATAATTATCAGTTTTACCTTCTAAAATAGCAGTAGTTCTTTCAACACCCATACCAGTATCTACATTCTTTTTAGGTAATTCTGTAATAGATCCATCTTCATGTTTTTCATATTGCATAAATACATCATTCCAAATTTCAACCCATCTATCATCTTCTGGGTCAAATTTATCTGGAATTGGATCATTACTTCTAAAATAGAACATTTCTGAATCTGTTCCACATGGTCCTGTTTCTCCTGCTATCCAGAAATTATCTTCTACAGTTCTTGCTATTCTTTCTTCAGGTATTCCTAAACTTAACCATAAATCATGTGATTCTTGATCAAATGGAATTGAATCATTACCAGCAAATACTGTAACAGCAAGTCTTTCTACAGGAATATTTAATTTTTCAGTTAAAAATTCAAAACTCCAAGTAATTGCTTCTTTTTTAAAATAATCACCTAATGACCAGTTACCAAGCATTTCAAAAAAAGTATGATGATATGTATCACCAATATTATCTAAATCATTAGTTCTAATACATTTTTGATAATCAGTAAGTCTTGTACCATATGGATGTGGTTGTCCCATTAAATAAGGTATTAATGGTTGCATTCCAGCTGTATTAAATAAAACAGATGGATCATTTTCAGGTACTACAGGAGCACTAGGTATTTGTTTGTGTCCTTTACTTACAAAAAAATCTATATATAAATCTTTTAAATTCATTTTATTCACCCTCTATTATGTTTATAATTTCGTATAATCTTTTCTTATAGTCTTCTAATGAGCCATTATTTAATATAAAATAATCAGCATATACAATTGGCCCACCTTTAGCACTATTTTCTATTTCAGCAATATCTCTATTTTTAGCTTGTTCATTTGTTAAAGGTCTTGTTTCTCTAACCTCTAATCTAGAATATCTAATGTTTTTATCATTAATAATAGCAATCATAACTAGATTATTTAATTCTTCCGATAATATTTTATATTCATCCCAAGAATATAATCCATCTAATACTACATTACCAGCTTTTGCATATTCTTTAATACGTGGTAAAAGTATTTTAGCAAATGCACCCATACCTAAATCACGTCTAAGTCCTTCTCTAATCATTTTTTCATTTTCTGGAGTTACTTCTAAATTGGCTTCTTTTAATTTTTCCATTGTTACTCCACCAAAATATACTTTTTTATATCCTAATTCATTTTCAAATATATCTGTAGCTACTGATTTACCAGAACCACACATACCTACAATTGCGACTACCATTTAAATTCCTCCATTACTACATCTACTTTATTTTCTAATTCTTTTTTTGTTCCATTATTAAATATAACATAATCATAATCAGTATAATTATCTAATGATGTTTCAGTATTATGTCTTTTTTGTACCTCATTTAAATTATTATGATCACCATTTATTCTAATAACGGTTGCTTTATATCTTTGCTTAGGAAGTTCTATTTCATCTTTGAATCTGGCATCAGTTATAATAATATTATCAAAATAATGCTTATATACTTCTATATCTTCTATAACTCTATTAATTAAAAAATTATGATCTATTTCTTTAACTAAATCTCCTACGTCTTGTAAAAATGTTCTTGGCTTGGTATCTTCATTACCATCCCATCCTACAACATTTTTGGCATACATTTTTAAATAATGAGCATAAGAAAGAAGTATTGTTCTTCCTGTTAATTTACTTTTTAACATAGAAGCCACTGTATCTTTTCCAGAACCTGCTTTTCCTGATAATACTATTAAATTCATAAAATCACCATCCGACATAACTATTTTACCATAAAATTAAAGAAAAAAATAGATTTTACAATCTATTTTAGTTTTTATTATAATCTAATATATGATATTTTTCATCAAAGAATAAGAATAATGCTTTACATGCTCCTATAACTGGAGTTGATATTGCCATTCCAATTATTCCAAAGAAATGTCCAAATATTAATAAACCTATTATAACTGTTACTGGATGAAGTCTAGCTGATTTACTCATTATAAGTGGTTGTATAAAGTTACCTTCTAATGTTTGAATAATAATTAATGCGATTAATACAAATATTCCTACACTAGTTGATTGTGAAAATGCAACTATTACTGCAGGAGCTCCACCAATATAAGGACCTGCATAAGGAATAATATTAGTTATACCGCAGAATAACCCAAATAATAATGGTGCTTTTAGTCCAGCTATAGCAAATGCGATTGAACTTACAACAAATACTAATGTTGAATCAGCAAGTGCTCCATTAATAAATCTACGGAATGCTGTGTTTATTTCATTAAAGATATCTCTTACATCTTTTTGCATTTTTTTAGGGAATAATGTGATAACTGAATCTGATACATTATCAAAATTGATAAGTAAGAAGAATCCAATTACTAATCCTACTATAAAATTACCTATACCAGCAAATATTGATTTTAATAGATTAAATGTTAATTCAGGTAGTGATGCAGTTAAATCTGCTCCAAAACTTTCTATTTGATTAAATAGATTTGCTTTTATAGTATCCATATTAATATTATCAATACTATTAAATCTTTCAAATAATCCATTTACCCACATTTTAACATTATCAAATACTTGTGGAATCATTTTAACAAAGTCATTTATTTGACTACCAAGTGTTGGAATAATTGATCCAATTATTATACCTATAATACTTAAGAAAATAATATATGTTAGAAGTGTACCTACTGTTCTTCTTATACCTTTTTTCTGTAAGAATGATACAAAAGGATCAAATAACCAAGCTATAAAGAATCCTATAAATAGTGGTAGCATAATTTTTAATAATCTTACAAATATTTCTGCTACATGTAATTCTTTTAATATTTTAATTATTACAAAGATACCAACTATTACAAGTAATACTGTAAATATTTTTAGTATTGTTTTTAATAAACTAACCGATTCATTAATATTAGCTACATCTAGTTTTTCATTAGTTCTTTTTTTATCCTTTTTAAATAACATACCATCACCTATTATAAGTATACCAAATTTTAACCATTTTTACTACCTATTTTTAAAATAAAAACAGATTTATATAATCTGTTTTTATTTTATTTTATTAATTTTTTGATTTCAGATAAAACTTCTTTATTTTTTTCAGAAACTATGTATATTTGATAACCTTTGTATTCTTCATATAAATACTCATCATATAATTTTTTATAATCAATTCCATCTTCAACCTTATAATCTTTATATTGTTCTTTAGCAGAATCTATATATAATTTCATTGCCACTTTAATAGATTCTTCTTGTCCTTTTTTTGGTTTTATTATGGCATATAATTTATCATAATTATATTTTGACATACCTATAGAATATTCACTTACAAAATTTTTATTTATTCCTAATATTGTTTCTAATGTATTATCATTAATAATATCAAGTCCTTCAAAAATTTTGGAATCTGATATTTTCAAATTACTAATTACTTTTGTAATTTTATCATTTGATTTACTTTTATCTATATCTTTCTTTTTACAACCGCATCCTACTACTAGAAAAGCAACTAACACAAATGATAATGTTATTGTAAATTTTTTCATTTAATTTGCCTCCTTTAGTATAATATCAGAATGATCAGTATTGTAGTCAAAATAGTACCCTGTTCCATTTGTATCACCAGTTATACTTGTTTCTACAACTTCACTATATTTTGTTAAATCATGTAAGTATGATGCATCCCATTTTGTTCCTTGTACTGAAGCTGCTGTATATCCTTCTAAATAATATGTATTACTACCATAAGTGCTATTTCTACCAGAAATTGTATATTTACCA
>OMSK01000020.1 GCA_900313725.1 uncultured Bacillota bacterium
ATTACTGCTAATAGTTCAATTAATGTAAATCCTTTTTTATTCATTTTATCACCTACTATTGAGTATTTCCTATACGGAATGCTGGAGAAAGTCCATAATCCATACTAGCATTAGCGTTAGATACTCCTCCACCAGAATAAATATACCAGAAATAAGAACTTGGAGTTGAACTACTTGTTGAATAAGCAGAACGAGTCCACCAATTTTCAGAAGTTGAACCTCCATATCTTTTTTTGTTTCTATAGTCATTATCTTTACCAACATAATATTCTAAAGTTTTAGTTAATGTCTTACCATTTTCATATGTTTCTTCTAATCCTAATTCTTTTACTGATAATAAATATAAATAATCTTGTGTTTCATATGGTTCCACACTTGTCATTTCACTTGAAGATATTACCTTTGTTGATTTTACAAGACTTTTTAAATCACTTGGTAATTTATTATATATTGTTGAATTTAAATAAGTTCTTACTGGAGTATCACGCCATCCTCCTACAGCTGTAGCAGTAGAATTCATTTCTCTTTTAGATTCATCTGTTACATTTAACATTCCTTCAAATTCTAATACAAAGTCACATGCAGATTCTGATTCAACTGTACTAGCACATGATTCTTTATTAGCGATTCTAACATAATAAGTTTCATCTACTCCATCATCATTAACATCCATTACAATAGCTTTTCTATCTCCTATATTATACACATTTGATGTAGTATTAGCTGCGATTGTTGCCCATGAATCAGTTTCAAATGAATTAGGTTGTGATACATTGCTACCTCCATTACCTGAGCATTTATTTCCAACATGAGCATCTCCATCATAAGTTACAGTATATCCATTTATACATAAAGTAGCTGATGTAACTTTTCCATTTTCATTTATTGTAACAGTTCCACTATCAGGTTTTTTACCTTTCATTTTTACATCTATTTCTGAAATAGATTTTTGCCCTATTATTTTTGTATAACCAGCAATTTCTGATTCAGCAAATCCATTATTGTATTCTATTGCATCTACATACCCTAATGCGGCAGATCTAGCTGCACTTTTTCTTGCTTGAGTTATCATATTAAGTACTATTGGTACAGCGATTAATGCGATAATTGCAAGTATTACTATTACTGCTAGTAATTCGATTAAAGTAAATCCTTTTTTATTCTTCATATTATTCCTCCTATTATTAACTTTATTATATCACATTTTTATCTATATAACATATAAATTATTATATTTACAAAAAAATAATGATTAATCTAATAAATCATTATCTTTATATTTTGTATCTATAAATTTACGACTCGCTAAAAAATCACACATATGGACAAATTTTTGATATTTATTAACTGGTTTTTTAAGTACATCATTTCCTTGATAATCAGTAGTCCAAGGCCCCATATGAGTTTCAATACAAGTAGCAATAAATTCTACTTCATTATCTGTTAAAGTTAATTTATCCTTATTATCTCTTATATAATTAGCCATTAATATTGGATGATCAAATCTAGTATATTCTTCTTTTACTAACCCAGATTTTAATCCATCATGTAATAGTAAAGCAAATATCATTAAATCTTTTTCATCTTGATTAAATGTTCCTGTAATTGATTCATCATTATACATTTCATGTGCTAATTTAGCAGCAAACTTACTGTGTCTTAAAAGTCCCCCTTTACCAAGTGAAAACTCAGGATGATATTTACCTGTTGAAGATGCTGGTACTTCAAAAAAATAATCAGGAAGTAAATCAACCATTATTTTTAAATTATCAACATATTTTTGTTTTTTAATATAACTATATTCTTTTTTAAAATAATCTTGTTTCATTCTTCACCTATAAAATTAATTAATATATCATTTGATAAATATATATATTCTGGATTAATAAATATATAACCATCTTTTATAATTAATTTCCTTTCTTCTAATAATTTATCTATATTAAATACTTCTTTAATATCTTTATGATATTTTTCTTTAAATGTGTCTAAACTTACACCTTTTAATTTTCTAAGCCCTAATATCATTTCATTTTGCATATTTAAATAATCATTCATTTCTTCTTTTTCATATATAAATTCTTTATTTAAATATTTATCAATACTTTTAGTATTTGTATATCTTACATTATTAATAAAACCGCTTGCTCCTAAACCAAATCCATAATATTCATCATTATTCCAATATGTTAAATTATGAATTGATTCATAACCTGGTTTAGCAAAGTTACTCGTTTCATAATGAATAAAGCCTTTTTCTTTTAATCTATTACATATATATTTATACATATCATAATCTAAATCTTCATCAATATTTTCTTCATTATTAATATAAAGAACTGTATGTGGTTCTATAATTAAAGAATAAGTTGAAATATGATTAATATCTAGTTTTAAAAAATTATCAATATCTTCTTTTAAATCATCTATAGTTTGATTTTTAAGACCATATATTAAATCTATATTAATATTATCAAATAAAGATTTAGCATATCCTATAATATTAAATACTTCTTCTTTAGTATGATTTCTATTTAAATATTTTAAAAATTTTTCATTAAAAGTTTCAATACCAATACTCAATCTATTAACTTTATTTTTTTTAAATAAATCTAATTTATCTTTAGTAAGTGATTCAATATTACATTCAATAGTAAATTCATAATCTTTATCCAATTTAAATAAATTTACAATATTAAATAATTTAGAAAGTTCATCTATATCAAGTGATGTAGGTGTTCCTCCACCAATATAAATGGTTTTAATTAGATCATTTTGATAATTATTATTTATTTCATATTTTAAAGTATCTAAATAATTATTAATATATTTTTTATTATAATATATTTTAGTAAAATCACAATAAGAACATATCTTATTACAAAAAGGAATATGAATATATACTGATTTCATTTAATCACCAATAAAATTATAACATAATTAATAATTAAAAAAAAGGTAATTATTTTTTACCTTTTTTTAGTAAATCTCTAATTTCTTCTAAAAGAATTGCTTCATCAGTTTTAGTTGGAGCAGCTGCCTCTGCTTCTTTTTTAGATTTTCCAACAGTCATTAATTTATTAACAAATTTAAGCATTAAGAATAATACAAATGCCATAATTAAGAAATTAATAACAGCAGTTAAGAAATGACCATAATCTAGATATTGACCACCATAGATTTTAATTCTTCCACCTATTTCAGCTCCACCAAGTCCATTGATAAGTGGATTAATAAAGTCATCAGTAAGTGCTCCTATAATACTTGCAAATGCAGTACCTATAATAACACCGACAGCCATATCCATTACATTTCCTCTTAAAACAAATGATTTAAATTCTGCAATAAATCCTTTTCCCTTTCCAGCAAGTTCTTTTTTATCAACTTTTTTCATAGTATACCTCCTTGAAAATATTATACTAAAAAAACTAGTTAATTACTAGTTCTTTTTTCTTTTTTTCTTGTTTTTACTTTAGATTCATCTACTATACCACTTATTTCAAAGTCCTTTATATTATCATATATTTCATCTAATTCTGCAATTATTTGAAAATATTTTATTCTAATCATTTTAATTGCTTCTTCTAGTGATTCGTGTTTTTCCATTAATTCTATTTTATCTTCTTTTAATTGTTTTGTTTCATTTTTAGTAGCAGTAATAAATTTGTCTTTTTTAAAATCATGTAATACTGATCTAAGATCAAATGTTAAAAAACCAGTACCAGCAATTACTAATATCCCAGCTAAAATATCTGCTCCTTTAATAATACCCTCACTTAATAATTTATCACCAAATAGATGTGCAGGTACATCTATAAATAAGCCAGCTCCAGCTACTTGTCCAATATTTTTTAAAAATACTAATAATTCTTCTCTTTTATATTTATCATATGCTTCTTTTTCAAGTTCTATTTTAAGTAATGTTTGTTCTATTAAAAAAACTCTTTTTTCTATTTTTTTTAATTGTTCTTTATCATAACTTAATTGATATTTTAGTTCTAATAATTCTTTTTCTTTTTTTAATAAATAATTTTGATATTCTAAGTCAGTCATATTATCTCCTCCGGTAATGCAATATTATACTATTAAAATAATATTTTTACAAGTGAAACTTATTAATATTTAGTTTAGAATATATTTTTTTACTAACAACAATTCCTCTTTTTTTCATATATTCTCTTTCTAAATAATCATAATATGTACCAGGTGTCATTACTCCATAAAATTTAAATTTATCTCTTAAATTTTTACCTATTATTCTATTTGCTAAGGAAACACAGTTATTTCCAAGTACAAAGAATATTTTATATTTACTCTTTTTAAATTTATAAAAATCAGCTTTAGTAGCTTTATATAATCTACTTGAATAATCTATATGTTTCTTATTATCTTTTAAACAAGGTGGTTGCCATTCTTTTAATTCTTCTTTTATTTTTTTAATATTATTTTCTACTTCTTGTTTTTCTTTTTCTGTTAATTTAAGTCCAAATGAAAATAATGTTTTTTTAGTATCTTTTATACAAAATTTAATATATTTTTCTTTTTCATTAGTAATAAATACTATTCCATGTCCAAATAATTCGTGAAACTTATAACTACTTATATCATAGTTACCAAAGGATATTATTTCATTATTAAAGCAAATATCCATATGTCCTAATCTTCCAAATCCTTTTTCTGTTACATGAATAAATATTTCTAAGTCTGGTTTTTGATTTACTTTAGTATATTCATAATCTATCTCTTTATTATTATTTATTTCTTTATTTATACTTCTTAATACTGATAATGGTATAAAAGCTTCTATAATACTAGGAAGACTAATTCTTATTTTTAAAAATCTATAATAATGATTTATTTGAAGATAATCAAATATAAATGTAGTTCCAAGAAGTATTGCATATATACCTATTATATTTAACATAAATCCTAAATTAATTAAAGGTCTAAATAATATCATAATACCTACTGCTAAATAGATAAGTCCACAAAAGAAATATCTAACTCCATATCTTGAAGTATTTATTTTTACTATAGCAAAATTAATAAAATAAACAATGGCATTTCCAATTGTGTAAATAGCAAATATTATTGGTACAATAGCGATAGAATAATCATGGAAAATAAAGGCTAAAGTCGCAATAAAAACATTGATAATTCTAATAAATAATTTAATATCAATTTTAGGTTTTTTTACAATTAAGCTAAATAAATCTTTTATAGTAATTAATACCATTATTATTAAGGTTAAATCAGCAATACTTCTAAATAAACTAACATTACCAATCAAATTAAATATACCTACTAATATTAGTATTAAACCTATAAGTAAATAACTCTTTCCATTTATTTTATTCATACTATCACCAAACAAGAATATTATATCAGCAAATAAAAAAAAGGACAAGTTTTGTCCTAATTTAATTTTGATTTTTCTATTGTTATTACTGGTCTTAAACCATATGATGTTCTATTTATATTTACACTATCAAATTCTCCATCAGATGTAAGATTCCATACACTTCCATTATAATCAGCAACTGGTGATAGTGTCCAATATCCACCAACATTGCTTCCATATGCATTATCTGTTGCACCAGAACTACTATTACTTGATGTATTTTCGATTAACCAACTTAAAGCAGTACTTCCACTACCAGATGCAGATTGATTTGTTCCTATTATCATAGACTTATTTGAAAAATAATAATAATCATTTGAAGTACTAGATATATTCCATAAATTAGATTTAGAATTCTTTGGTGTATTAGAAATAGCAATTATTCTTTTTAATTCTTCACCAGTAATTATTCTTGCTTTAACATTTGTAGCAATATTACTATTATTTCCAGATATTTTACATGAACCATTAGTACATGTTAATTTACCATAATTATATTGTGCAGCTGATGTATCATATTCAAAGTTTAAATTAGATACATTATTCCATCCACTTGTAGCACTTGCTAAAGATGTTAAAACAGTAGCAGGACTAGATGTTGATGATGAAGCCCATTTAGAAAGTGCTATCTCATGATCTAATTGAATAACAACATTTGGCATATAAACAGTATCAGCAGTAGTTATTACTCTCCATTTATAACATGTTGAAGTACCATTTGCTACATTAGTTGCATTAAATGATGTACTATCACATTTATTATTGCTTACTGGATCAAAATAAACTAAATCTCCTACATTATATTTTTTATAATCTAAATTAGAAGTATTACCTACTCCATCAGTTATATCAACCTTTATTACAGGTTTAATATAGTTATCCCATGTACAAGATTTTGCAACATATGGTATTGTATTTGCAACATAATCAATTTCTGGATAAGAATTAATAATTGCAAATGTATTTTCTGCATTATTCATAATAGAACAATGTCTCCATGCCCTTGCATTTGCTTCTGTATCACGAGTACATTTATTAGATATAATAGTTTTCATTTCTGCAGGAAAACTTGCAAATTCAGATTTGTCTAACATTCTTGCTTTTGTTGAACTAAATTCAAGTTTCCAATCAGCATCTACTGTAACATCATGAGATGAATCTACAGTTAATTTATTACTCCAATCAGTAACATATGTTTTTATTATATCAACAGGGTTTGATGTAGACGATGTTTGATACCATAGCATTGAACTAACATCATCTAACATAAAGAATTCGTATGTATTATTTTTTCTACTTATAACAATCCATTCATAACAAGTAGAATATGCTTCATTACAGAATTCATATTTAACTGGATCAAAATATACTATATCACCAATTTTAAATTTTAATTTTTTTGTTCCAGAGCAATCACTCGATTTTTCAACATTTGTTACTTCTTTACCATTATATTCTACTTTATACTTTCCTATACATAAAGAAGCATCTGTTACTTTTCCTTTATTATCTACAGTAATTTCTCCACTATCAGGAGCCTTACCTTTTAATTTTACGGATATATCAGATATATCTATATCATCACCAGTAATTCTTGTGTATCCTGCTACTTCCATATCAGCAAATCCATTGTTATATTCTATTGCATCAATGTATCCATATGCTGTATCACGAGCTGCTGCTTTTCTAGCACTTTCTATCATATTAAGTACGATTGGTATAGCTATTAAAGCTATGATTGCTAGTATTACTATTACTGCTAGTAATTCTATTAATGTAAATCCTTTTTTATTCTTCATATATTCACTCTCCTATTATTAATTTTATTATAACATATTTCTTTAAAAAAAAAAAGAATAATTATTTAATTATTCTCATTATATCATTATAAGTAATTGCAACCATCAAAATCATAAGTAATACAAATCCAATTGTATGAATTGTATTTTCTACTTTAGGTGGTACTTTTTTACCTGTTATTTTTTCTATTAGTAAGAAGAATGCTCTTCCACCATCAAAGGCAGGAAGTGGTATTAAATTAATAAATCCAACATTAACACATAAATAAGCAATTAAATATATTATATTTATAAATCCCGCTTTCGCGCTTTCCCCTACTATATTATATATTCCAACTGGTCCAGATAAATTACTTAAACTAAGTTTACCTGTTATTAAATAGAAGATTATTTTAACCATTTGTTCTAACAAATCAACTACTTTAGTAAAACCAAATTTTAAAGCAGGTATAAATCCTTTATGTACTTTATTTTCTAAAGCTAATCCATATTTATATGTATCTTTACCTTTTTCTTTTATCTTTTTAGGTTTTACTTTTACAGTTTCAATTTTATTATTTTTATGTTTTACTGTTATATTAACTGTTTTTCCATTATGAACTGCTAATTCTAACATTAACATATCTTGATTTCTTACTTTAACATTATTTACTTTTGTAATTGTATCTCCAACTTTAATATTTGTTTTATAAATTGGATATTTTTTATCTAATTCTACTATTTTATTTTTATTTTCTGGTACTCCAACATTTAATCCTACTATTATTAATAATATGATAGCAAGTAAGAAATTAAACATTACTCCAGCTATTACTGTTAAAAATCTATTATGCCATGGCTTATTAAACATCTGTTTATCATCAGGTATATTTTTATCTACTTCGATATCTTCCCCAGCCATTGAAACAAATCCACCTATTGGAAATAATCTTATACAATATTCTGTTTCATCATTTTTTCTTTTGAACTTAAATAATCTAGGTCCCATACCAATAGAAAATTCATATACATAAATTCCTGATTTTTTAGCAAATATAAAATGTCCAAATTCATGAATAAATACGGTTACTCCAAGTACGATGATAAAATATAATAATGTCATACTAACCTCCTATATAATTGTTATAAAAAAAGTAAATCCTAATATTACAAATATAATACTATCTAATCTATCTAATATTCCCCCATGTCCAGGTATTAAATTAGAAAAATCTTTTTTACTATAATAACGTTTTATACTTGAGAAGAATAAATCTCCAAATTGTCCAAGTACTGATAAGAATAAAGTCATAAATACAACAATATATAAATCAATACAAGGATCTATAATTGTTATATAAAAACATGTGGCGATAAATGTTCCAAATATTGATCCAGCTATAGTTCCTTCCCATGTTTTTTTAGGAGAAACTTCTTCTATTAATTTATGTTTTCCTATAAGCATTCCTATAATATATGCGAATGTATCAGTAAACGCAGTTATTAAAACTAAATATACTAATAGTTCAACATTCATATTTCTATATAAAATCATTAAAGAGAAAGATATTCCTAAAAAGAATATTGCTCCTATAAAATAAAATGAATCAACTATACTGTATAAACTTCTATCATGATATAAAACAGCAGGTACTGAAAATACCAAGAATAATCCAGTAATTAAACGATAATCAACACTATAAATTATATCTTTATTAGATACATTTGTACAAATAAATAGTGTTAACATTACATAAGAAATAAACTGTATAAAAAATGGTACATCTTTCTTAGTTTGTTTAATATTTAAAAACTCTCTTAATCCTAATACTGATAATACTAATATTAATATATTAAATATTGTTCCTCCTAATATAAATGCAGGTATTATAATTGCCAACATAACAATCGCACTAATTAGTCTTTGTATCATA
Organism: uncultured Bacillota bacterium; assembly: GCA_900313725.1. Classification (GTDB taxonomy): domain Bacteria; phylum Bacillota_I; class Bacilli_A; order RF39; family UBA660; genus OMSK01. The sequence continues at coordinate 9,114 of OMSK01000020.1, forward strand.
ATTAACACCTCCAAATCGACGATCTCTATTATTATATATTTCTAATGATTTATCAAATTCTTTATTATCAAAGTCGGGAAAATATGTTTCTGGAAAATATATTTCTGAATATGATATTTGCCATAACATGAAATTACTTATTCTTTGTTCTCCACTTGTTCTAATTAAAAAATCAATATCTCCTAAATCATTATATAGATTTTTACTTACTAATTCTTCATCTATATCATCTAAATCTATTTCATTATTTTTATATTTCTCTGCAATTTTCTTTGTCATATCGACTATTTCAGATCTTGATCCATAATTAAGACATATATTAAATATTCCATTAGTATTATCTTTAGTTAAATCAACTAGATAATCCATAGAATCTAATACATCTTTTCTTAAACCATCTCTTCTTCCAGAAAAAACAACTTTAACATTATTTTTCATAAAATATTTAGCGTCCATTCTAAATTTTTTTACCATTAAGTTCATTAAATATCCTACTTCTTCTTCACTTCTTTTAAAGTTTTCTGTAGAAAAAACAAAAACACTTAATATCTTAACTCCTTTATTTAATATATGAACACTTAATTTTTTTAAATTTTTATATCCGGCTTTATGACCTTCACTTCTTTTTAAATTACGAGAAGTTGCCCATCTACCATTACCATCCAATATTATTCCTACATGATTAGGTATTTTAAAATTCTTCATTTTGTACTCCAATCTATAGTAATATTATATTATAAATATACTATTAATACAAATTATTTTTTTCTATTTTTTAAATACTTTACAAAATTTATCATAATTTCTTTATTAATATTATTTATCCAATTAATATTATCTAGTACATCAATTGATTTATTATAATATTCTTCTATTTTATCTTCTGTATATTTTTTAGCACCTGATATATCAAATATTTTTCTTACTTTTTCTAAAGTATTATTTTTACCATAATATTTTAATAGTTCATCATAATACTTAGTATTCTTAGTATATGAATATAAAATTGTTTGTTTATATTCTTCAATATCAGACCCTACTTTTTTACCTATATCTTCACCATATATTCCAAGTAAATCATCTTGCATTTGGAATGCTACTCCTGTATAGTATCCAAATTTTTCAATATCAGATAATTGTTCTTTGCTTGCATTAGCTAATATTAGCCCTAATGATAATGGACCAACTATAGTGTAATATGCAGTTTTTAGTTTATATATTTCCATTATATTATCTTCTAAATTAGATATTTCTAAATTATTTTGTTCTCTAAAAGGAATAATAACATCTAATAATTCACCTTTAATTGTTTTAATAACTATATCATTAAAACAATTTAGTACATTTCCTAAATTAGAATCATTGATATAGTTCTTAGATATTATTTCATTAGCTTTATATAAACCAAAATTACCCATGCATATGCCAATATTAGTACCTAATTCTTTACTATTATATTTATTATAATTATATGCATGAACAGTTGTTTTTCCTCTTCTTATTTCATCATTATCAATAATATCATCATGTACTAAGATTGCGGTTTGAAATACTTCAAAAGCTAGTGATAAAGGATAACTATAAGATGTATCTTCATTAAGTAGTTTATATCCTAAATTAACAAGTATACCCCTTATTAATTTACCATCACTATTTAAATTAGAAAATATTTCTAATTGTTCCTTTAATAATTCATTATCTTCATTTATTAATTCTTTATTAAAATTATTAATATATTTATTTAATTCATTTTTGGTTTTTTCATAATAATTTAAGAATGTATCATCCATATTACCACCTATTTAATTATACTATAAATAATAAAAAAAAGAAACTAAATAGTTTCTTATAAATTTATTATTTACCAATACGGAATGCTGGAATAATAAGATTATAATTTGAAGCAGTATATAAAGCACTACCACCATCCGGACTGACTCCAAAGAAGTATTTGTTTTGATCATTATAATAATCATATATTGTAGCTGCAGTTCTTAACCACCACATATGTTGTGTATTTGTTCCGTAATAATATCTTTTTTTTGAATTATTACTATCTAAATAATAATCTAATGTTCTTGTATCGGTAGATAAAGATTTATCTTGATATGAATTAGTATTAAATCCGACTTCTTTTGTTGATAATAAATATAATTTATCATCTGTTTCATAATTACTTGTAGCACCTTGCTCACAGCCTGAAATTACTTTAGTAGTCTTAATTATATTTTTTAAATCACTTGGTAATTTATTGTATATTGTTGTGTTTAAATATGTCCTTAAATAACTATCTTTCCATCCACCAATATTTGTTTCTGTATTATTCATTACATTAGTAACATTTAATGCATCTTTGAACTGTAATACTAATCCACATGCAGTTTCTGATGTTTCTGTTGTACATGCTGTTGTATTTACTATCATTATATGATATGTTTCATTTGTACCATCGCCATCTACATCCATTTCAATTGTTTTTTCATCTTTAACATTATATGATGATATATTATTATTTTTTACTGCTTTATTTATTGTTACCCATGAATCTGTAGCAAATGATACCGGACCTGGTATTGATGAACCACTACATTTATCTCCTACAGTAGCATCTTTTCCATCATATTCTACATTATATCCATTTATACATATTTCTGCATGTGTTACTTTTCCATTGCTATCTATTGTAACATTTCCACTATCTGGTTTTTTACCTTTCATTTTTACATCTATTTCTTCTACTTCTTTTTCTCCAGTTATGGATGTATATCCATCCATTTCTGCATTAGCAAATCCATTATTATATTCTATCGCATCTACATATCCTAAGGCAGCAGATCGAGCTGCACTTTTTCTTGCTTGTTCTATCATATTAAGTACTATTGGTACTGCGATTAGAGCTATTATTGCTAATATTACTATTACTGCTAATAGTTCAATTAATGTGAAACCTTTTTTATTCTTCATATAATCACTCCTATTATTAATATAATTATATCACATATTAAAAAAAAAGATAGTACAAACTATCTATATTAATGAAAACAAATAAGCAATAATAATACCATATATATATCCTACTATTACTTCATTCATTTTATGTCCTAAATGTTCCTTTAATTTAAATTCTAAATTATGGTTTTTACCAAGTTCTTTAATAGCTTTAGCTTGTTTTTCAGATTCAAGTCTTACTCCCATAGAATCATATGAAATAATACAACTTACTACTAATGCAAAAGCAAATAATGGATTATCAAATTCTAGTTTAAATCCTATCAACATTGTAATTGATGAAATGAATGCGGTATGTGATGAAGGCATTCCCCCATCACCATTTGTAAGTCTTGCTATATCTATTTTTTTATATCTAATCATTTCGATTAAATTTTTTATTAATTGTGAACTTATTAATGCTACAAATGGGCATATTAAATATATATATTTCATATATCCTCCTATAATTTAGATAGATTTTTTAAGAAATCTTTTGTTTTTAAATACAAACCTGTATATTTATCATAGTATTCATCTAAAAAATTATTTATTTCTAATTTTACTTTATCACTTATTTCTAATTTAGATATTTTAGATATATCTACATAACAAAACATTCTAATTAATTTTATGGTTTTTTCATCAACAATTAACTCATTTGTTAAACAATTATTACAAACATATCCTCCATCTCTACCTGAAATAGTTGCGATAGATGTTTTAGAACCACATATACTACATTCATCAATAATTGGCATTACTCCTAAATAATCAAGATATTTTAATTCTAATATATTAGTTATTACCATAGAATCAAAACCTTCATCTATTTTTTTTAATGAATCAACTAATATATTAAATACATCTTCACATTTATTTTGTTTTATTACTTGAACAGCTAAATCAAGTAAATAAGATGCATATGATATTTTAATTATATCTTTTTTTATATTTTTAAAATTATCTATTATATCAACTGAAGTTAAAGTTGATAAAGAATCTTCTTTATAATACATAGTAAATGTACCATATGTTAGTTTAGTAGTAGAAATTCTTAAATCACTTTTTAGTTTTCTAGAACCTTTAGCTATCATACTAACAATTCCATCTTTAGTAATTATTTTAACTAATTTACTAGATTCTTTATAATCTTGTTCACTAATTACAATACCTATAATATCTTTAATCATCTAATAACTCGAATCTATACTCTTGTTCTACATCAGGATATTTTACTTTATCTACTTTTGATATAAACATATCATATGGTCTAACCCATATATCACCATCATGATCATATACAACCATATCTTCTAATGTTTCTGTATTTTTTGCAATTGTAATAACCTTTATAATAAATCCTTTAAAGTGTCTATATTTTCTTCCTACTATTACTTCCATTTTCGATCTCCTTATATTTTAAATAATATTCTATTTTTCCAGTACTAACAAATAATTCCCATAATAATTCTTTCATAATATCACCTATTATATAGTGATATTAATTTTATTTTTTATTCACTTTTTGTTTTATATGACTTTTCATATATTTATAAGTCATATAATCATTATATAATTCATCATTTTTAAATAAATCAGTTTTATTATTAATATCATTAATATATAATTCATTATCTAGATTATATTTAATATCATTAACCACATCTATTAATTCTTGTTTTGAATACTTTTTAAAAATTTTCTCTTTTATATATTCACTTATTTCATTTCTTTTTAATATATGATATCTATAATCATAAGGTTCTAATCCTTTATAGTATTTATCTGATTCCATTTTATCTAATATAAATAAAATTATCTCATCATTAAGTTTTTTATTCATTTCTAAAATATTGAAATAACACTTAACTATATTTTTTTGTAGTAATCTAAATATCATATTATTACTAATTAATTTTTCATCAAAAACAATACAATAATTAAATATATCAGGATATTTAGCATAATCCTTACCTATTCTTTTTATTGTTTCTTCATTTACTTCATCTTTCATTTTAAATATATTATCCTTATATTCATTTTCTATTTGTTCAAATACATTACTTGTAAACATAGATTTACAACGTAAATTATAATCATAAAAAGACATTATATGGTAACATATTTCATTTATTTTTTCTAATTCCACAAAACCACCTATTCAAAATCATTAAATCCAAATTCTTGTAAATACTTTTCTTTATCTCTCCATTTTTTTATTACTTTAACAAATATTTCTAGATAAACTTTTTTACCAAGTACTTCTTCTAATTCTTTACGAGCTCTAATACCTATTTCTTTAACCATAGATCCTTGTTTACCAATAATTATTTTCTTTAATGAATCTCTATCAACAATAATAGCAACATTTATATGATATGCATTATTATTCTTTTCCATATTTTCTACTATACAAGTTAGTGAATGAGGTACTTCATCATTTGTAAGATTAAATACCTTTTCTCTTACTATTTCTGATATTGTAAAAGTAATTGGTTTATTTGTTATAAAAGAATCATCATAATATTTTATTTCATCTGTTAAATATGTTTTAATTACTTTAATTAATTCAGATGTATTACTTTTCTTTAAAGCACTTACTGGTACTATATCATTAAATTCATAAAGATCTTTATATTCATTTATTTTATTAAATATTTCATCTTTTGAAAGTCCATCTATTTTATTAATTACTAAAATAACTGGTACATTTGCTTCTTTTATTTTTTCTAGTACAAATTTATCTCCACTACCAAGTTCTTCTTTAGCAGACACTAAAAAAAGTATTACATCTACATCATTAATAGATGTATATGCTTGCTTATTAAGATAAGTTCCTAATTTATGATTAGGTTTATGAATACCTGGAGTATCAACAAATATTATTTGGGTATCATCTTCATTATAAATACCTTGTATTACATTACGTGTTGTTTGAGGTTTATTGCTTGTTATCGCAACTTTAGTACCAATTATACTATTAAGTAATGTAGATTTTCCTACATTAGGCCTTCCTACAAGTGTTACAAAACCACTTCTCATTTTAAATCCTCTTCATCAAATGGATATGGACATAATTCTTCTACAGTATATTTTTTTACATCACCATTATTAGAATAAAAATATAATGGTACATCTTTATCAAATAATTCAGATATTACTTGTCTACATCCAAAACAACTAGTACTTATTCTATTACTATCTGCACACATACAATGTAATTCTTTAAAATCACCCTTTTTATATCCATTAGAAATAGCCGCTAAAATAGCACTTCTTTCTGAACATATTCCTGATCCATATGCTGCATTTTCTACATTTACTCCTTTAAATTCAGTTCCATCTTTCATAACTACAATAGTCGCTACTCTAAAATGAGAATAAGGACTATATGAATTTTTTGCTAATTCTAATAATTTTTCTGTCATTGTATAACCTCCATAATTCTTGGTATAAATATTAATAATCCAATAATTGCTGATACAATTGCAATTACAAGTACGGCACCTGCTGCTGTATCTTTAGCAACTTTAATATATTTATTTTCTTTATCTGTAACCGCATCACATACATTTTCTATTGCTGTATTAAGTAATTCCATCATCATTACTATTCCTATTAATAATAAGCATATTATCCATTCAAATTTACTTATTTCAAATATAAATCCACATATTATTACTAAGATAGCCATAGTTAAATGTATTAACATATTTTGTTCATCTTTAATACATAATTTAATACCACTAAAAGCATATTTAAAGCTATTTCTTAATTTCTTTTTATCTAGTGATTTTGGCTTCATTTAATATTTCCTCCTGTAATCCAAACATGACTTTTTCATCTTCAGGATTCATATGATCATATCCATTTATATGCAAGAAACCATGAACTGCTAGAAAACATAATTCTCTTTTAAATGAATGTCCATATTCTTCTGCTTGTGATTTAGCTTTATCTATACTTATATAAATATCTCCTAATATTTTAGTTTCCATTTCAGGAAATGTTTCGTCATCTTCTAAAGCAAATGATATAACATCTGTTTCTCTATCTATACCACGATATTCTTTATTAATTTTATGTATATAATCATTATCTACTAAAATAATATTAAATTCTACATTTTTTAATTTCAATTTTTTAATAGCGATACCTAAAACATATTCTATATCTTTTGTATCTATATCTTCTTTATATAAATTAGTAATTTCAAACATATATACCTCCTACAAATATTATAATATAAATACACATTTTTTACAAACAAAAATGGAGTATTTTTACCCCATTACACTATTTAAAAATTTAAACGTACCATTTAATCCTGTTACAACATATTTTTCTATTTGCTTAGATATATTATTACCTATTCTTGATATATTAGATGAGTAATTTTTAGTATCATCTACTAAATAATCTTCTAAATTAAGATTTTTTCCTTCACTTACATCTTTTTCAAATTTTTTTATTTGTTGTTCGGTCATTACTTTTTTATTATGTTGTTTAAATTCTGAATATCCAGCCGCATCAGATATATATAGTGCTGTAAAACTAATAAGTAAAATTAAAAATATTTTTTTAAATATCTTAGTTAATATTTCTTCAGTTTTTTCATTCATATTATTCCTCCATATATTCTTTTATTACATCTGATAATGCAATTGATGTATTCATTATTTCTTCTATATTATTTTCTACTCCTCCTAATTCTATTAATACTATATTATTATTTAAATCTTGATTATATATTCCGTTTACACCTTTACCTTCTTTTTTCATAATACCTCTTGATAAATTAGGATATTTTTTATTAATAATATTATTTAATTTATTAGATACTTCTAAATTATATTTATAATTTTTATTTTTTAGTCCTACTACAAATAATACTTTCGCATATTTTTTACCATTTATATCTATTGTTGTATATTTTTTAGATACAGAATCTCTATGTAAATCTATTATTAATTTTAAATTAGGATATTTTTTTAAAGCATCTTTTATAAAATATGAACTAGCAAGATAACTATATGAATAATCCCAATTATGTGAATTTAAAAAATCAGTAATATTACCTGTTTCTACTATGGTTGGTATATTTTTATTATTTAAATTTTCTCTTAATATATATGAAGCCATCATTACGTTAGGTGTTATATCATAATCTTCATATACTTTTTTATTATAGCTTTCTAATTGATGTGTATTATATATATATACATAAGGATCTGTTACTTCCTTTTTTATAGGATCTTCTATATATTTTGATTCTTTACTTATTTTTAAATCAGTATCTGATTCCATACTATACATTACAGGAGCTTTTATTTTTTTATTATAATTAATATTTGATTTAATTAAACTTACAGGATTTCTTATATCAATATTAGTTGTATATCTTATAATTTTATTAAAAATATTATTATAATTTTTATTATATAATTTATAATAACTAGAATCATTTAACAACATTCTTAAAAATTCTTCATTTGAATTAGTTAGTGATATTTTAATTAAACTAGTATATATAATTCCTACTAATATAAAAACTAAAAAAGATATTGATAATATTTTAATTATTTTTTTCTTCATAATATCACCAATATAATTATAAAAAATAAATATTAAAAAAAATGTCAAAAAAAAA
>OMSK01000066.1 GCA_900313725.1 uncultured Bacillota bacterium
AGCGGTTATCACGTCTGCCTGTCACGCAGAAGATCGCGAGTTCAATTCTCGTCGGGACCGCCATTTTTTTTGGCTCTATAGCTCAGTTGGTAGAGCACAGGACTGAAAATCCTGGTGTCGGTAGTTCGATCCTACCTGGAGCCACCATTTGAAATATGCGAACTTTATAGTTCGTTTTTTTTATATTTTATTGACAATAAAAGATTATTTTTTATATAATTAAATTGTTAATTGTATGTTTTAAGGAGTATTAATATGTATAAATATATTAAAAGAATTTTAGATTTATTGTTAGCTTTAATCGCATTAGTAATACTATTAATACCAATGCTTATAATAGGAATTGCTATTAAGTTAGAAGATAGGGGCCCAGCTCTATTCAAACAAATGAGAACTGGAAAAGATGGAAAAAATTTTAAATTAATTAAATTTAGATCAATGAAAGTAAATAATAATCCACTAGATTTTAGTATTGAAGATCAATATACAAAAGTTGGTAAATTTATAAGAAAAACATCATTAGATGAATTACCACAATTATTTAATATTATTAAAGGTGAAATGTCTTTTATTGGTCCAAGACCATGGATGAGTGAATATTTTGAACTAATGAATAAAAAACAAAAAGGTAGATTTAAAGTCCTTCCTGGTATAACAGGATTAGCTCAAGTTAATGGAAGAAACACTTTATCGGTAATTGAGAGAATAAATTATGATTTAATATATATAGAAAAATTTTCATTTAAACAAGATATACAAATATTTTTTAAAACAATCCTAACGATATTTAAAAAACAAGGTGTCAATAACGGAAAAGAAGGAATAAAAGAGGATTTAGCTGAATTAAAAAAAGAAAATAAATAATTATTATTGAAAGAAGGCATATAGTGAAAAAAATATTTATAACAGGTGTAGCTGGATTTATTGGATCAAATCTTGCTAAAAAGCTATTAGAAGATAAAAATATTTTTGTAATTGGATTAGATAATATGAATGATTATTATGATGTTGATTTAAAAAAATATCGTTTAAACAAATTAACAAAATATAATAATTTTACTTTTTTTAATTGCAATCTAGCAAATAAAGAATCATTAAATAATATATTTAATACTTTTTTACCAGATGTTGTTGTTAATTTAGCAGCCCAAGCAGGCGCTCGTGATAGTATAATAAATCCTGATAATTATATTGAATCAAATATCATAGGATTTTATAACATATTAGAAGAATGTAAAAAATATCCAGTAAAACATCTTGTATATGCATCATCCTCATCTGTATATGGTGATAACACCAAAGTGCCATTTAGTACAGATGATAAAGTAGATAGTCCAGTAAGTATATATGCTGCCACTAAAAAAAGTAATGAAGTATTTGCTCATGCATATTCCAAATTATATGATATACCTTCAACTGGTTTAAGATTTTTTACAGTATATGGACCAGCAGGTAGACCAGATATGGCATATTTTAAATTTACAGAAAAACTAGTAAACAATGAAAAAATACAAATATATAATTATGGTAATTGTAGAAGAGATTTCACATATATAGATGACATAGTAGAAGGAATAATTAGAGTAATTGAAAAACCACCAGAAAAGAAAATAGGTAATGATGGACTACCAATTGCTCCATATAAAATATATAATATAGGTAATTCACATCCAGAAAGTTTAAATGATTTTGTAACAATCTTAATAGAAGAATTAAAAAATGCAGGTGTGTTAGATAATAATTTTGATCTTGCATCACATATAGAATTATTACCTATGCAACCAGGAGATGTAGAGGTAACATATGCAGATACAACTGAATTAGAAAAAGATTTTGGATATAAACCAAATACCACATTAAGAGAAGGACTAAAATCTTTCACACAATGGTATAAAGATTATTATATTGATAAAAAGAAAATAAATATTAAGTAATATTTATTTTTTTATATAAAATTTGTTATAATATATATAACAATAAGAGGTGCTTATGAAATTAGAAGTGATGTTATCAGTAATGAATTTAAATAAAAAAGATTTAGATAAAATGAATATAACAAGTAAATGTACTGTTATAAATCAGTGTAAAAAAAATGATTTTGAACAATATAAAAATTTTAATATTTACTCTTATAATGAAATGGGAACTTCTAATAGTAGAAATAGAGCTTTAGAACATATTACAGAAGATATTATATTAATATGTGATGATGAAGTAATATATAGTAAAACTTATGAGCAAGATATATTAAATGAATTTAAAAATAATCCACATGCAGATATTATTATTTTTAATATTGACAGTCCTAATCGTAAAATTAGAATTAATAAAAAAAATAGAAGACTGCATTTTTATAACATACTATCATATTCGGCACAAAGAATTGCATTTAAAAAAAGTAGTATTAAAAATATAGAATTTAATAGTCTATTTGGTGGTGGAGCTAAATATTCATCAGGTGAAGATACATTATTTTTAGTTGATTCTATGAAAAGAAAAATAAAAATATATTCAAGTACAAAAAACATTGGTATAGTTAATCATCAAACATCTACATGGTTTAAAGGATATACTGAAAAATACTTTTATGATAAAGGAGCTTTATTCACGGCAATATCTAAAAGATTTAGACATATTTTAATGTTACAATATTTACTTAGACACAAAGAAGTACTTACAAATTTTAAATTAAAAGAAGCATATAAAATAATGAAAAAAGGATCAAATGATTATATAAGAAATAGAGGATGATAATAATGAATGATTTAATAACAGTAATAATAAATGTTTATAATGGTGAAAAATTTATAAAGAAATGTGTTGATTCTATTGTAAATCAAACATATAAAAATTTAGAAATATTAATTATTAATGATGGTTCAACAGATAATACATTAAAAATAGTTAAGGAATATAAGGATCCAAGAATAAGAATAATTACTACAGAAAATTTAGGATTATCTCTATCTAGAAATGTTGGAATTGATAATGCTAAAGGGGAATATTTATATTTTGTGGATGTAGATGATTTTATAGAATTAGATACGTATGCAGAAATAAAAAATTTAAATACATCTAATATAATAAATGGTATATGTTTGGATCCACGTATTGGTGATTACTATAATAATCCCTCATTTGGATATGGAGGATATTGTTTACCTAAGGATACAAAACAATTACTTGCTAATTTCCAAAATATTCCTCAAAATTTAATTGAAGCTATAGTTAAATCTAATGATACAAGAAAAGATCATATTGCTAATATGATTTTAGCTAGAAATCCTAGTATTATAGGAGTATATAGATTAATAATGAAAACCAAATCAGATAATTTTAAATCGAGTGCTATACAAGGAATAATTGATAGATTAAAGCCTAAAGGAATAGATATAGTTATATATGAACCAGCATTAGATGAAATATTATTTAATGGTTGTAAAATAATAAAAGATTTTGATGAATTTGCTAAAATGTCGGATATAGTATTAGTAAATAGAACAGATAGCAACACAGAAAAAATAAAACAAAAAATATATACGAGAGATTTATTTGCAAGAGACTAAAATTATAATTTATGTCAAAAATTGTAGAAAAATAAAAAAAACTATAGACAAAAATAATTAATTATGTTATATTGAATATGCAGCGAAAGCGCATTTCGTTGTTAAACCATTTTACTTTACTTCGTAAAGTACAAAAATAGCCTGAAAATGGCTATTTTATTTTTATAAAAATGCTAAAAATACTATGAATTTTCTTTATTTTTTGGTAAAATAGTATATGTAAGCATGGAAGGAGCACATGATATGAAAATATTTAAAAAATTATTTGATCATGAATACAAAGAATTAGAAAAGTTTAAAAAATTAGCTGATCAAGTTGTTGCACTTGATGAAGAAATGCAAAAACTATCAGATGAGGAATTAAAAGCAAAGACAGTTGAATTCAAAGAAAGATTAGCAAATGGAGAAACACTAGAAGATATAAAAATAGAAGCATTTGCAGTAGCTAGAGAAGCTGCAGATAGAACAATTGGATTAAAACCATTCTATGTACAAATAGTTGGTGGATTTGCAATTCATTATGGTAATATTGCAGAAATGAAAACTGGTGAAGGTAAAACTTTAGTAGCAACTATGCCAGCATACCTAAATGCACTAGAAGGTAAAGGTGTACATATTGTAACAGTTAATGAATACCTAGCTGGACGTGATGCTGACTGGATGGGAAGTATTTATAAATTTTTAGGATTAACAGTAGGAGTTAACTTAAGAGAACAATCTCCAAGAGAAAAACAAGAAGTATATAACTGTGATATAACTTATTCAACAAATAATGAAATTGGATTTGACTACTTAAGAGACAACATGGTAGTAAATGCTAAAGATAGAGTTCAAAGACCATTAAATTTTGCTATTGTTGATGAAGTTGACTCAATTTTAATTGATGAAGCAAGAACACCATTAATTATATCTGGAGGACATCAACAAGCAGCAAACCTTTATATTGAAGCAGATAGATTTGCTAAAACATTAAAAGAAGATGACGGATATATTTATGATGAAAAAACTAAATCAGTAGTATTAGATGAAAAAGGTATTAAAGAAGGAGAAAAATTCTTTAATGTTAAAAACCTATTTGATTTAGATAACACTAATTTAGTACACTATATTAATCAAGCATTAAGAGCTAACTTTAGTATGCATAATGATGTTGATTATGTAGTAAAAGATGGCAAAATAATTATAGTAGATCAATTTACTGGTCGTTTAATGCAAGGAAGACAATACTCTGATGGATTACATCAAGCTATTCAAGCAAAAGAAGGAGTAGAAATTGAAGAAGAAACAAAAACACTTGCTACTATTACATTCCAAAACTTATTTAGAATGTATAATAAATTATCAGGTATGACAGGTACTGCTAAAACAGAAGAAGAAGAATTTAGAGATATTTATAACATGTATGTTATTGAAATACCTACTAATAAACCAATCGCAAGAAAAGATTATGGTGATTTAATATTTGCCACAAAAAATGGTAAATATAAAGCTATAGTTCAAGAAATAAAAGAAAGACATGCAACAGGTCAACCAATATTAGTTGGTACTGTAGCTGTTGAAACATCTGAATTAATAAGCTCTATGCTTAAAAAAGAAGGAATTAAGCATGAAGTATTAAATGCTAAGAATAATGCAAGAGAAGCAGAAATAATTGCCAAAGCAGGAGAAAAAGGTGCAGTAACAATTGCTACTAATATGGCAGGACGTGGTACTGACATCAAATTAACTGATGAAACAAGAGAATTAGGTGGTCTTGTAGTAATCGGTACTGAAAGACATGAATCAAGACGTATTGATAACCAATTAAGAGGACGTTCTGGTCGTCAAGGAGATCCAGGATTTTCACAATTCTGTGTATCATTTGAAGATGACCTAATGGTTAGATTTGGTACAGATAGAGCAAAGGGATTACTTCAAAGAGTTGGATTTAGTGATGATATGTCAATAAGAAATAAAATGATTTCTAAATCAATTGAATCAGCACAAACAACTGTTGAAGGTAATAACTTTGATACTCGTAAATCATTATTACAATATGATGATGTTATTAATCAACAAAGAGAATATATCTATGATAGAAGAAATGAAATATTAGATTGTGAATCAATTCATGAAACAATTCTTCAAACATTAAAGGATTTCTCACATGAATTAGTATTTAGTCATATTGCTCCAGAAGGATATTTAACAGAATTAGATTTAAATGAAATTTTAGAACAATTAAATACTGAATTCTTAAAGAAAGAAATTAAATTTGATGATATTAAAGAAATGAGTGAATTAGAATTAGAAGAATTCATTTATAAAAAGATTGAAAAAGAATATAATGACAAATTAAAAGATATTCCAACTGAAATAGCAAATGAGTTTGAAAAAGCAATATCATTAAGAGTAATAGATACTCATTGGATGGAACATATTAATACTATGGATCATTTAAGAGAAGGTATTGGTCTTAGAGGATATGCTCAAGAAAATCCATTAACTGCTTATACTACAGAAGGATTTGCATTATATGAAGACATGTTAAATAGAATAGATAAAGAAACTGCAATTTACCTACTTAAAGCTGAAATAAGACAAAATATTGAAAGAAAACAAGTTGTTAAAGGTGGAGAAGGTAAAGGAGATAAAAACAAAACTAGAAAACCAGCACCTAAGAGAGTTCAAAAAATAGGTAGAAACGATCCTTGTCCATGTGGCTCAGGGAAAAAATACAAACAATGCTGTGGTAAGTAGTAGGAAATATAAGGGTTTGCGAGGATTTTGTCC
>OMSK01000049.1 GCA_900313725.1 uncultured Bacillota bacterium
AAGAATATGTTTAATAATTTCACTGAAGAAGCAAGAAAAATAATTGTAAAAGCAAAAGAGGAAATGAAAAATTTAAAACATCCATATGTTGGAAGTGAACACTTACTTTTATCAATTTTAAAAGATGATAATGTAGTTAGTAATGTGTTAAAAGAATATGATTTAGATTATAAAAAATTAAAAGAAGAAATTATTAATGTAATAGGAGTAGGAAGTGAAGAAAGTAATTGGTTTTTATATACTCCATTACTTAAACGTATATTTGAAACTGCGATTATAAATAGTAAAGAAAATAATAGTGATGTTACTATTGAATATTTATTTAATGCTCTTTTAGAAGAGGGAGAAGGGGTCGCAATACGTATTATGTTAGGTATGAATATAGATTTAGATGAAATATATAAAGAATTTTCAAATTTAGAAAAACCTAAACGTAAAAAAAATAAAAAATTATTATTAGATGAACTAGGAATAGATTTAACTAAAAAAGCATTAAATAATGAATTAGATCCTGTTATAGGAAGAGAAGAAGAAACTAAAAGACTATTAGAAGTATTATGTAGAAGAACAAAGAATAATCCTATTTTAATTGGAGAAGCAGGTGTTGGTAAAACAGCTATTGTAGAAAATCTATGTAATATGATATCTAATGGTAATGTTCCATTATCAATAAGAAATAAAAGAATAATTAGTTTAGATATGGCAAGCTGTGTTGCTGGTACTAAATATCGTGGTGAATTTGAAGAAAGAATGAATAAAATAATTAAGGAAGTAGAAGAAAATGATGATATTATT
Source organism: uncultured Bacillota bacterium (assembly GCA_900313725.1). Lineage (GTDB taxonomy): Bacteria > Bacillota_I > Bacilli_A > RF39 > UBA660 > OMSK01. The sequence goes on from OMSK01000049.1 coordinate 796, forward strand.
TTATTTATTGATGAAATACATACTTTAGTTGGAGCAGGTGGTGCTGAAGGAGCAATAGATGCATCAAATATATTTAAACCTGCACTAGCAAGAGGAAAATTAAGATGTATAGGAGCAACTACAATAAAAGAATATAAACAATTTATTGAAAAAGATGGAGCTCTTGATCGAAGATTTCAAAAAATAGAAATAGAAATACCAGATAAAAATAAGACAAAAAAAATATTATTTAAATTAAAAGAAATATATGAAAAATATCATAATGTACTAATAAGTGATGAAATAGTAAATATGATAGTAGAACTATCTGAAAAGTATATTTATGATAGATATGAGCCAGATAAATCAATTGATATATTAGATGAAGTATGCGCTAAAGTAAGTTTAAAAGAAACCAAAGATATAAAAAGATATAATGAATTAAAAAATGAATACAAATGTATTGAAAGTAATAAGAAATCCGCTATTATACAAAATAATTTTAAACAAGCAAGTATATATAAAGAAGAAGAAAATAAAGTATTAGATGAAATAAATAATTTAGAATTAAAACTTTATTCAAAACATAAAAAGGAAGTTACAAAAAAAGATGTCGCAAGTATTATAAGTATAAAAACAAAAATACCTATATATGAATTAATGAATAATAAAACAAATATAAAAAATATGGAATTAAAAATAAAAAATAACATACTTGGCCAAGATAACGCAGTTAAAGAAATTATAAAAAATATTAAAAAAATAAAACTTGGATTTAAAAATCATAAGTGTAATTCATTTATGTTTATTGGACCTAGTGGAGTAGGTAAAACAGAACTGGCAAAAATATTTGGGGAATATTTGGTTGGCGTGAATAATATTATAAGACTTGATATGAGCGAATTTGCTGAAGCTAGTAGTATAAGTAAAATAATTGGATCATCTCCAGGATATGTTGGTTATGATGATAAAAAGAATATTTTAGAAGAAATAAGAAATAAACCATATTCTGTATTAATATTAGATGAAATAGAAAAAGCTAGTAGTTCAGTTATTAATTTATTTTATCAAATACTTGATGAGGGTAAAATAAAAGATTCAAGTGGTAGAACAATAAGATTTGATAATGTAACTATTATTATGACATCAAATATAGGTTTTGATGAAATACATGTTGGTTTTAATTCTAAAAGGAATAATATTATTAATTCCAAATTAAATGAATTTTTTAATACTTCTTTTATTAATAGAATAGATAATACTATTATTTTTAATGAACTAAAAGAAAATACTATTAGAGAACTAATTAATAAGAAATTAAATGAAATAAAAACAAAATATAAGAAATTGAGTATAAATGTAAGAATTAATAATAATGTAATAAATGAAATAATAGATAAATCAAATTATAAAGAATATGGCGCTAGAAAAATAGATAAAATAATTGAAAATGATATAGATAGTATTATTATAGATAATCTAATAAATGATAATAAAAATATTAATATTAAAACAATTAAAGAGATAATAAACAATTAAAAAAACATATCATATGATATGTTTTATTCTTGTTTCATAGTAGGTATAGTACTATCTAAATCAGTAGCATTGGGTTCAGTACCTTTTATATAATACATAATAGTAGCATTCTTAGTATCTTTATTAGCTAATTCTCCTGTAATAGGATTTACAAGTACTCCTACAACATTATTAGGTGTTTTATACCATTTTTCTGGCTTTTCTTTTAAATATCCTTCCATAATATCAACCCATATATTTTTTAGAATTGTTCCATCTTTATTACTTGTATTGGAATTATCATCATATCCTAACCATCCACCAACAAGTAGATTAGGATTATATCCAAATATTAAATGATCAGTATCAGTAGTACCAGTTTTAATCGCATATTTTTTTGTTATTTTTGGTGCTATACTCATACATGTTGGATAATTAAAATCAATTAAATTTTTATTATAACAATTAGATAGTAATTCATTTAAGATATATGTAATACTTTTGTTTAATAATTCTTCTTTATTAGATTTATATTTATATAATATATTACCATTCATATCTTCAACTTTCTCAATAAAATGAGGTGTTACTTTATAACCTCCACTAGCAAATGTTCCATATCCTTTCATCATTTCTAATATGTTTATTTCTTCTGTTCCTAAAGCTAGAGAAGGTATGGGTTCTAAATTTGCATTAATACCAATTCTTTTAGCAAAATCAACTAAAGTATTTTCACCTAAAAATAAATGAGTTTTAACAGCAAATATATTATCTGAATAAGATAATGCTGAAGCTAAAGTAATTTGCTTATTACCATAAACATCATTATAGTTTTTAGGACTATATGTTTTGTTACCAGAAAAAGTAAATGTTGTTTTTTCACTAGTAAATGTAGTTGTAGATGTAAAACCATTTTCTAAAGCACTATAATATAGAAATGGTTTCATGGTAGATCCAACCTGTCTTTTAGCATCAATTACTCTATTAAATTGACTTTTATTATAATCTTTACCACCAGCTATACCAAGTATTTTTCCATTTTTAGGATTCATAACTACAATAGCAGTTTCCAATTTTGTGTTATTCATTTCTTTTTTTATAGATTCATCTATTAAATTTTGAACTTCTAAATCTAGATTGGTATATATTTTTAAACCTCCTGTTTTTAAAAAACTTTTAGGTATATCTTTAATATTTTTTAATTCATTTAATACAGCATCTTGATAGTACATTAAAGTATTAGATTTTTTATCATTTTTAATTCCTAAATAATCTAGTTTTGTATTATAAGCTTTTTTCATTTCTGATTTAGTTATATATTTTTCTTTTACCATAGCGTTTAAAATAGTTTTTTGTCTTTTTTTAGCTTTCTTTTTGTTAACAGTAGGAGCGTAATTACTAGGACTTTTAGGAATACCAGCTAACATAGATGCTTCAGCTAAAGTTAAATCTTTAGCTGATTTATCAAAATAATATTTAGAAGCATTTTCAATACCATATACACCACCATAATTAATAGTATTTAAATATCCTTCTAAAATTTCATCTTTACTATAATGAACTTCTAATCTTATAGTTAACCATGCTTCTTGTATTTTTCTTGACCATTTTTTTTCAAAATTAAGGAATAAATTTTTCGCATATTGTTGAGTAATAGTAGATGCTCCTTGAATGGTTTTACCATTTAATATATTAATAAACATAGCTTTACCAATTCTTAAATAATCAAACCCTAAATGATGATAAAAATTTTTGTCTTCAATCGCAATAGTCGCATTTATTAAATCAGGTGATATATCTTTTAGCTTTACCCATTCATTATTATTGCCAGTAAATAAGTTTTTATCTTTATCATATAAGTAATATCCATTTGCTGAATTAATTGCTAATTTAGGAGATGCTTTCGCATATATATATAATCCTATATAAAATATAATAAATAATATGATTAATATTGATAAACTAATTAAAAACCATTTAAAAAATCTTTTCATATTAATCACCTCTATATTTAGTATTGTATTTTTTATTTAAAATATAAATTTAATTTAAAAAAATTGTATTTTATGTTATACTTATATATAGTAGAATACTAGTTTAAAAGAGGTAAAAATATGAAGAAAAAAAGAGGGTTTACATTAATAGAGTTGTTAGCAGTAATAGTAATACTAGCAATTATCGCAATTATTGCTATACCAATTATATTAAATATGATAGAAGAATCCAGAAAAGGAGCAGCTCGTGATACAGCATATGGATATATTGATTCAATAGAATATACAATAGGATTTTCCGATATAAATGCAAATGGATATGAAAATGTAGAATTGCCAGATAATGATGATGATAAGGAATTCTACACTGTATCAGAGGTTAATGAACAAAATGTAAAATATAGAGGAAAAGGACCTGAAAGTGGAGTAGTAACCATTACAAAAAGAAAAGTTAGCAGAGCTTCTTTATGTATAGGTAAATATAAAGTAGATTATAATGGTAAAGAAGTAATAAAAGTTGAAAAGGCTGACAATTGTAAAGTAGATAGTTTTGATGTTGAAGATATAGAGGTAGTAGTTAATGATGAACATCCTTGTGAATTAGCAACTGAAACAAAAGATAATAAAGAATACTATTATATAGATTCTGCTGAAGATTTATATAAATTTAGTGAATCAGTAAATGCTGGAAATGATTATTCAGGTAAAATAGTACAATTAAGAAATAACATAGATTTAAGTGAATACACATCTGATAAAAAAACTAAAGTTTGTACTGATAATGATAATATATCTGGATTTACCCCAATAGGTTTTTCTTCAGTATTTAGTGGAACATTTAATGGAAATGGTAAAATTATATCTAATTTAATAATTAATAGACCTGATAATGATAATGTTGGTTTGTTTGGAAATTCTAATAGAGCATCTATTTATGGATTTGTAGCAGATAATTTTAATATAAAAGGTCATAATTTTGTAAGTGCTATAACTGGGCAAGGAAACTATGGTGAATATTATGATATAGTTGTTAGAAATAGTCATATTGAAGGTAATAATGCAGTAGGGGTTGTAGTTGGAAGTTATTATTATAGTAATGGTGGAGTAGGTAGTATTATTTCTGAAAATAATACAATCAAAGGAAATCAGTCTGTCGCATCAATTACAGGTTATAATTCTTCTTCTTCAGGTGTTTCACTTAATAATACTATAGAATGTAATTCCAGTTGTAATATAGTTGATACTGGAAGTAATGCTTTTTATTCAAATGGAACAAAAATAAATAATGAAACAAAATCTGATGGATTTACTGAAGAATCAGGTAAAGATATTAATTTTTATGAAGCAATTGGATTTGATACTTGGATTGGCGGAGACGATAATAATAATGGTGTATATTTTGATTATGATAAATCTGGAAAGATTGTATTAAGAAGTACTATTGATAATCCTTTACCTGAATCAATAGATACAGCCTTAGAAAAATCAGGAGATTATTATTTAATAAAAAATGAAAAAGATTGGAAACAAGCAGTTGTTTTTTCAGATGGAACTTCTAAATTTAAATTAACTAATAATCTTGATTTTAAAAAGAATAAATTCTATATGATGGGTAGTAGTTACAATGTATTCAAGGGAAATTTTAATGGTAATGCCAAAACAATAAATAATGTAACAATAAATGCTTCTAAAGCTAATAATGTAGGTATATTTGGACATACTCATGGTGCTACAGTATTTGGATTTACTGTAGATAAAGTTAAAGTAGTAGGTAATAATTACATAGGAGCAGTATTAGGTCAATGTAATTATGGTGATACATATGAAATAGTAGTAAATAATAGTAATATTGAGGGAAATAATTTTGTTGGTGGATTAATTGGTGGTTACACATATACAAATGGTGGAATATCTAATAATATTGTTGAAAATACAGCTATAAAAGGTAATGAGCATATTTCTTCACTTCATGGAAGTAATAGTTATTCATTGTCAAATGTATCATTAAAAAATAATATACAGTGTAATTCTTCCTGTGAAGTAATAACTGGAGAAAATGTATTATATGATAATAATACAGTATTAAATGGTACTCGAAAAACAGATGGATTTACTGATTTTGATGGAAAAGATATTAATTTTTATGAAGCATTAGGATTTGATACATGGATTGGTGGAGAAAATAATAATAGTGGAATATATTATGATTATAATAATTCAGGAAATATAGTATTATATAATACTAGTGATAAACCAATACCAAATAATATAGATGATGTTTTAGAAAAGTCAGGAGATTTTTATTTAATAAAAAATGCAAATGATTGGAAAAATGCAACTGTATTTGCTGCAAAAGGAAAAAAATTTAAATTGGATGAAAGCATAGACTTTGAAAATAATAAATTTTATATGCTAGGTAGTGGATATAATGTTTATAATGGTGTCTTAGATGGTGGTGCAAAAGTAATTAGTAATGTAACAATAAATGCTTCTAAGGTAAATAGTGTTGGTGTTATAGGTTTTTCTAATCACGGAACAGTATATGGCCTTAATTTATCAAATATAAAAGTTAAAGGAAATGTTTATGTTGGTGCCCTAATAGGACATGGAAATTATACAGATGCATATGAAATTGCATTGTATAAAGTTAATATTGACGGAGCTGAAGGAGTAGGTGGAATAATTGGTGGTTATTCATACTCATGGGGAGGTATAGGTAATATTGTTGTAAAAGATTCTGTATTTAAGGCAAACAAATCTGTTTCAACAATATTTGCTAGTTATGGTATAAGTTCAGTTATAGTGGAAGATGCTGATATAACATGTACTTCAAATACCAATTGTCAAATTGTTAATGGAGATAATACTTATTATTCTAATAAAGTAAAACTAAATGGAGAAACACAAACAAATGGTTTTGATTCAAGTAACATAGATAATCTAAATTATTATAAAGGTAAAGTGGAAACAATGTATAATGGCGATCAAAATAATACAGGATACTTCTTTGATTATATTGGTGATAAAGTATTTGTTGTAAAAGCCTATACAACAACAAATGGATCTACATCAAGTACAGCAGTAGTAACTCATACAAATTCATCGGGAAGTGATACAACTGCTCCTACATGTACATTAAATCATGTAATAGTAATAAATAATGGATTTGAATATTCATTTAGTTGTACAGATGAAACAGAAATAGATAAAATAACATCACTATTTGATCATGATCCATATAACGGACAATATGATTCAAGTTCGTTTAATACAATAGGAACTATAAAAAATGGAACAATATCAAATAGTAATAAAACAAGTAGTTATACAAGTAGATGGACAACCGCAAATTCTAATCCACCAAGTAAAGGAACATGTTATTATTTCTCATTTGGTGGTAAAGATGCATCAGGTAACTATAGCGTATATCATACAGATAATTGTTATCAATATTAAATCAGGATTTATTCCTGATTTATTTTTTTTAAAATTTAATAAAAATATGTTGCAATTCCCCTCTATCTATATTATAATTATGCAGGAATGGAGAATGTCATGTCCAAAGTAAATATAAAAACAATCTTAAATAATAAGAAATCTAATGAAAAAATAGAACATAGTTTAATTGGTATAAAGACTAATAATAAGATTAATTATTTAGAAGATAAAATAAATGTTAGTATTGAATATTTGGATAAAGTTAGAATAACAAGAAAAGATTCTGATAAAGAAATAATATTAGAATTTAAAGAAAAAACAAATACTAATGGTTTATATAAAATATATAATAATACTTATAAGTTAAATATTTATACGAATAAAATAGAAATAAAAGATAATTATATAGAAATAGATTATATTATAGAAGATGATAATATTAATTATAAACTTTTTGTAGAAGGTGAAATATGATACTAGATATACTAAGTGATATATTAAAAAATATATTAAATGAACTAAATTATGAAGTAGATGCTAAAGTAATTAAATCAAATAGACCAGATCTTTGTGATTATCAATTTGATGGTGTATTTAAATTAGCTTCTATTTATCATAAAAATCCAATAGAAATTGGAGAGGAAATTGTAAATAGAATAAATGAACTAGATAGTTTTAATGATTATTTTAAAGAAGTAACATTTGTTAAACCTGGATTTGTTAATATTAAGATAAGTGATAAATTAATTAATGAACTATTAATTAAAATGAATGAAAATCCTAAATTTAATTTAGAACAAAAAAATGATGAATTATTTTTTATAGATTATGGTGGATATAATATTGCAAAACCACTTCATATTGGTCACTTAAGACCATCTATAGTAGGAGAATCAATTAAAAGATTAATTGAATTTAAAGGTTATAAAACAATAAGTGATGTTCATTTAGGTGACTTTGGATTACAAATGGGAGAAGTAATCTATGGAATAAAAAGAGATAATTTAAATGTTGAAGATATCACAATAGATTATTTAAATAAAATATATCCTGAAATAAGTAAATTATGTAAAGAAAATGAACAAATAAAAGAAGAATGTGGACAAATAACTAAAGATTTACAAGATGGAGTAAATGAAGAATATACTGAATATTGGAAAAAAATAATGGAAGTATCTATTGATGATGTTAAAGAATTATGTGATTATTTAGGTATTACTTTTGATATGTGGTGTGGAGAGTCTGACGCATATAAATATTTAGACAAAACTGAATCTTTATTTAATGAAAAAGGTTTATTAAAACAAAGTGAGGGAGCTACTATTATAGAGGTAGCTCGTGAAACTGATAAAAAAGAAATGCCACCAGTTATATTTAAAAATTCAAAAGGAGCTTACCTTTATCCATCAACTGATATCGCAACAATAATAGAACGTGTAGAAAAATATAATCCAGATCATATAATATACGTTACTGATTTTAGACAAAATCTTCATTTTGAACAAGTATTTAGAGCTTGTGATTTAGCGGGTATTATTAGTTATGATGCTTTAGAACATGACTATAATGGAACAATTAATGGTAGTGATGGTAAACCTTATAAAACAAGACAAGGTGGTACACCAAAACTAAGAGATTTAATATCTAATGTTAAAGAAACATTCATATCTAAAAAAGAAGATAATAAAGATATGAATAAAGAAGATATTGATAAAATAGTAAACGCTATTATTAAATTTGCTGATTTACAAAATAATCGTGAAAAAGATTATATATTTGATATTGATAAATTTAGTGATGTTGTTGGAAAAACAGGACCATATATCCTATATACTTATTTAAGAATTAATAAAATAATTGAAAATAAGGAAACAACTACATTAAATGACATAGTATATAATGATTATGATAGAAATTTAAGATTAAAACTTCTTGAATTAGAATTATCAGTTAATGAAGCATTTAAATATAGAATGCCAAGTTATATAGCTGATTATGTATATGATTTATGTGTTACCGTTAATTCATTCTATCAAAATAATCATGTTAATAATGAAGAAGATGTAATTAAGAAAAATAATTATATCTATGTATTAAATTTAACAAACAGAATAATAAAAGAAATGTTAAATATACTTGCTATTGATATACCAAGTGTAATGTAATTAGGAGGATTTATATGAAAATTAAAGATATGCCAATTGAGGAATTAGAGTTGATGTCACTAACAGATATCACATATATAATTTTAAAAGAAAAAAAGAAATCTTTAAGTACTGCAGAGTTATTTAAAGAAATAAGTAAATTATTAGATTTATCAGAATCAGATTTTGCTTCTAAAATAGGTGATTATTATACTTCTTTAAATATAGATAAAAGATTTGTATTACTAGATAATAATGAATGGGATATTAGAGATAATCATTCAGTAGAAATAGTAATGGATGAAGATGAAGAAGAAGAAGTAGAAGAAGAAACAGAAGAAACAGAAGAAGAAATAGAAGAAGATAATATTGATGAATTAATCGATGATGATGATTTAGAAGATGATGATTTAGATGATTTATCAATAGTAGATGATGATGAACCATTAGAAGAAGATGAATAGTCTTCTTTTTTTTTTATTCACGTGTTATAATTATATAAGGGGGAAAAATATGAATAATCCATATTTAAAAATACCGGATAAATCTGATGAAAAATGGTATCTAGATTATATTAATGAATTTAAAAAATATGATAATGACACAACAATTTTTTCTATACCAGCTAAAAATAATTATAAGTTATGGCTATATTTAGTAAAATTAGCTAATAATGATATAAAATTATTTAATAATATTGTTCCACAAACATTATATTTTTTAGTAGATGATTCTAAAATAATTGGTCATATTTCTATTTGCCATCAAAATATTAATTACTTTGGTGGACATATGGGTGGTTCAATTAGACCAACACTAAGAAACAAAGGCTATGGAAAAATATTGTATGAATTAGGTTTAGAAGAATGTTCTAAATATAATTTTGATGAAATAGTAATGTATTGTGATAAAAAAAATATTAGTTCTAATAAAATAATAGTTGGTATAGGTGGAAAACTTGATAGTGTTATTTATGATCCATTTCAAGATACTATGTATAAAAAATATAAAGTTAAAGTAAAAAGAAAGGAGAAATAATATGTATGATATTATAATTGTTGGAGCAGGGCCTGCTGGTTTAACGGCAGCTATATATGCAGGAAGAGCAAATAAAAAGGTATTAGTACTTGAAGCTCTAACATATGGAGGTCAAATAATAAATACCAATGTAATTGATAATTATCCTGTTAATCCAGGAATAAGTGGGGTAGAGTTTGCAACTAAAATATATGAACAAGCAAAAGCTTTAGGAGCAGAAATTAAATTTGAAAAAGTAGTTGATATTAAAGATGGTAATCCTAAAGAAGTAGTGACAAATAAAGAAACATATCAAACTAAAACTATTATTTTAGCTACTGGTTCTGATAGTAGAAAACTTAAACTTGAAAATGAAGATAAACTACTTGGAAGAGGAATTAGTTATTGTGCTACTTGTGATGGAGCGTTTTATAAAAATAAAGATGTTGCTGTTGTAGGTGGAGGAATAACTGCTTTAAAAGATGCATTATATTTATCAGATATAACAAATAAAGTATATTTAATTCATAGAAGAGATACATTTAAAACAGAAGAAGATGTTGTAGATAAAGTAAAAGAAAAAGATAATATTGAAATAATATATAATAGTAATGTTACTAAATTAATTGCGGATGATACATTAAAAGAAATTGAAGTAACAGATAATGAAAAAAATGTTACTAATATAAAAGTAGATGCATTATTCATTGCAGTTGGAAGAATACCTGAAAATCAAAATTTTGCAAAATTAATTAATTTAGATAGTAATGGATATATAATATCCGATGAAAAATGTCATACAAATATAGAAGGAATATTTGTTGCTGGTGATAATAGAGTAAAAGGATTAAGACAACTTGTTACAGCTACATCAGATGGAGCAATTGCCGCAACAGAAGCAATTAGATATATAAATAATAAGTAGATATAGTATCTACTTATTTAAATGTTAAGAATAGTTGACAAATTTCCAATAGGAATTGGTAGTATGCAGCTAAGATATATAATATAATTATATGCGTGGAGGGAAAGTATGAATGTAATAGAAGTTAAAAATTTAACAAAAGAATATAAAAAAATAAAAGCAGTAGATAATATTTCTTTTGAAGTAAAAGAAGGAGAAATTCTTGGATTACTTGGACCAAATGGATCAGGAAAATCAACTACAATTAATTGTCTACTTTCATTACTAAAATATAGTAATGGTAAAATTAAAATATTTGGTAAAGATATGAAACCTGATTCTTATGATATTAAAGAGAAAATAGGAGTAATATTTCAAGATGTAGCTGTATTTGATGAATTAACAGTATATGATAATATTGATTATTTTTGTGGTCTATATATTAAAGATAAAAAAACTAGAAAACAATATGTAGAAGAAGCTATTAATTTAGTAGGAATAGCTGATTTTAAAAAATTCTATCCTAAACAATTATCAGGTGGTTTACTTAGAAGATTAAATATAGCATGTGGTATTGCTCATAAACCAAAACTAATCTTTTTAGATGAACCAACAGTAGCAGTTGATCCACAAAGTAGAAATAATATATTAGATGGTATAAAAAAACTTAGAGATAATGGTGCTACTATTGTATATACAACTCATTATATGGAAGAAGTAGAATTACTATGTGATAGAGTTATTATTCTTGATAAAGGTAAAATAATAGCTAGTGGTACATGCGATGAATTAAAAGAATTAGCGTCTATTGAAGAAAAAATTACTGTAGAAATAAATGAAATAGATGATAAATATATTGAAGAAATAACAAATTTCAAAAATGTTGATGTTGTATCTTATAGTAATAATCTATTGGTTATTAGCTATAAAAAGGGTAAAAACAATTTAGTAGAAATAATGGATTATTTTAGAAATAAAAAAATAAAATATTTAAGAATTTATTCTGAAAGACCTACATTAAATGATGTCTTCTTAGAATTAACTGGAAAGGAATTAAGAGATTAATGTTTTTTCATAATTTTAAATATTCATTAAAAACACTTTTTAAAGATAAATCATTAATATTTTGGACTTTAGCATTTCCATTAATAATGGGTACATTTTTTCATTTAGCATTTAAAGATATAACAGAAAATGACAAATTAAAAACTATTGATATTGCAGTTATTGATAATAATGAATTTAATAGTAATATGATTTATAAAACAACTATTGATCATCTAAGTACTGGAAATGACAAATTATTTAATACTAAATTTGTAGATAAAACAAAAGCAAAAAAATTACTTAAAGATAAAAAAATAGCTGGTTATTTAGAATTAAAAAATAATAAACCTATTTTAACTATAAAAGCAAATGGTATAGATGAAACTATATTTAAATATGTAATAGATGAGATTGAACAAACAAATTCTATTGCAACTAATCTTCAAGGTAAATATAGTCCTGATAGAATTTATCAAATTATTGGTTCAACATCAATGGAAGAAGTAACTTTTAATAATAAATCTAAAGGTAATATAGATATGATGGTTGTAGAATTTTATACTTTAATTGCCATGACTTGTCTTTATGGAGCAATTATATCTATGACATCTGTTAATAAAACATTACCTAATATGTCAAATGTTGGTAAGAGAGTTTCTATTTCTCCTACTAATAAAATTAAGATAGTTTTAAGTTCCTTACTTTCATCATATATAGTTCAAGTAATAGGATTAATACTATTATTTGCTTATACAATATTTGCATTAAATGTAGATTATGGAACACATATAGGTTATATAATTTTATTGTCATTGGTTGGTAGTTTAACAGGATTATCATTAGGATTATTTGTTTCTACTGCATTTAAATCAAATGAAAATAGTAAATTGGGTATTATATTAGCAATTTCAATGACGTGTGTTTTCTTTGCTGGTATGATGGGTGTTACAATGAAATATATTATTGATAAAAATATTCCAATTCTTAATAAAATTAATCCAGCAAATATGATTACTGATGGTTTTTATTCATTATATTATTATGATACATTTAATAGATATTTCTTTAATATTATGAGTTTATCATTATTATCAATATTATTAGTTATTTTATCCTATAATAGTTTAAGGAGACAACAATATGATAGTATTTAAAACAATGTTAAAAATATTTAATAAGAATAAATTGTTTCTTATTTTATATACAGGATTATTAATATTTTTTACTGCATTTAGTTTAAATAATAGTGATTCAACTAGTAATTTTAGTGCAGTTAAACCTACAATAGTAGTAATTAATAATGATAAAGATACAAAAATAACTAATAACTTAATAAAATATATAAAAAGTAATAGTGAAAAAGCAAGTATTAAAGATAGTGAAGAAGCTAGAGATGATGCACTTTTCTATGAAGATATTCATTATGTAATATATATACCTAAAAATTATACAGAAGATTTTTTAAATCATAAAAATCCAACATTAGATATAAAGAAAAAAGATAATTATTATGCTTCATTATCTGAACAAATATTAACAAGATATATAAAAGTATCTAATACATATCTAAATGTTACAAATAATGAAGATGAATTAATTTCATTGATAAATGATACATTATCAAAAGAAACAACTGTAAAAGTAACAACTAAGTTAGATACAAACAAATTAGCAAAAGCCAATTTCTATTATAATTTTACGGCTTATAGTGTACTAGCATCATTAGTATATATAATATGTGTAGTTCTTTCTAGTTTTAAATGTGAAAAAATTAGAAAAAGAACATCTATTAGTAGTATGAATTACAAAAAGCATAATAGACAATTGCTACTTTCAAATAGTTTATTCTCACTTTTTATATGGATATTCTATGTAATACTTAGTTTTGTATTAATAGGAAATACAATTAAAACTCCTCAAGGAATAGTCTTTATAATTAATCTATTAATATTTATAATTACATCAACAACATTAGCTTTTTTACTTGGAAATATAATTAATAATAAAAATACAATTACAAGTATAATTAATGTACTTGCGATTGGTTCAAGTTTCTTATGTGGAGTATTTGTTCCAGTAGATTATTTACCTGAAAGTGTAGTTAATATGGGTAAAATACTTCCTACACATTATTATGTTAATAGTAATAATTTAGTTATGGAATTAGAAAAAGTTAATTTTGATACTTTAAAACCAATAATAAATAATATGATAGTTATGATAATATTTAGTATAGTATTTATTGTATTAACAAATATTATTGCGAAAAAGAAAAGGAGAATAGGATAATGAATAAAGAAGAATTAATAGAATTAATAGATAATTTAAATATTTCTAAAGAAGATTTTACTATATTATCATCTGGTGCTTTAGTAATAAGAGGTATAATAGATAAAGCAGGTGATTTAGATATAGCTGTAACAAAAAAAGGATTAAGTGAATTAAATGATAAATTTAATTTAATACCTAAAGAAAATGGTTGGTATAAAGTAAATGATAATATTGATTGTATACAAGATGATATGATTAATAAAAAAGAAAAAGTAGAGGGTTATTACTTACAAGATATAAATATGTATTTAGAACATATGGAAGCAAGTAAAAAAGAAAAATACAAATCGAGAATACCTATAGTAAAAGAATATATAAAAAACAAGAAATAGTTTCTTGTTTTTTTATAATATGATATAATTTATTTGGAGGATAATAATATGTCAAAAGTTTACTTTACTAAAGAAATAACACCAGAATCATTAATTAAAATATATGAAAAACTGGGTGTTAAATTAAGTGGTAATATTGGAATAAAAGTATCAACAGGAGAAAAAGGTTCTAAAGGATATTTAAAATCAGAATTAATTAAACCATTTGTTGATATGTTAAATGGAACTATAATTGAATGTAATACTGCATATCCAGGGGCAAGAAATAATGCTGAAGAACATTTAGAAGTTGCTAAAGAACATGGCTTTACTGAAATGGGTAAAGGTGTTGAAATAATGGACGGAATTGGAGAATTTAAGATACCTGTAAATAAGGGTAAGCATCTTAAATATGATATTATTGGAGAAGGTTTTAAAAAATATGATGCAATTGTTAATCTTGCTCATGGTAAAGGTCATGCTATGGGAGGATTTGGAGCAAACCTAAAAAATCAATCTATTGGAATAGCCTCACGTAATGGTAAAGCCTATATTCATAGCTGTGGTCAAACAGAAGATCCAGAATTATGTTGGCAAGTTAAAATTGAACAAAAAGACTTTATTGAATCAATGGCAGAAGCTGCTACTGCTGTAGCTGATTACTTAAAAGAAAAGAATATTCCAATTGTTTATATTACTATAGCTAATGCAATTTCATTAGACTGTGATTGTGACGCTCATCAAGGTGATCCTGTAATTGCTGATATAGGTATATTTGCTTCATTAGATCCAGTTGCCAATGATCAAGCGTTTATAGATGCTATATGGGCTACTCATGAAGAAGGAACAAAAGATATACAAGAGAGAATCGATACAAGATGTGGAAGACATATTACTGAATATGCTGAAAGTCTTGGATTAGGTTCTACTAAATATGAATTAGAGGAGATATAATGATAATACATTTAGATGAAGATATATTTGAAGTTGTTAAAAATGGCACTAAAAATATTGAGTGTAGATTAAATGATGAAAAAAGAAGATTACTTAAAATAGGCGATAATTTAACTTTTTTAAAAAGACCTGATGATAAAGAAAAAATAGAAGCAATAGTAGATGATTTAAAATACTATGATAATTTTAGTGATATGATGAATGATTATTCTATAGAAGATGTTTATGTTAAAGGTTATAGTAAAGAAGAATTTTTAAAATTGCTTGAAAGATTTTATACAATTGATGATCAAAATAAATATGGAGTAGTTGCAATTAAATTTAAAAAGAAAGTAGATTAAATATCTACTTTTTGTTATAATTAAAATGTAAATTTATAGTTGCACACATTAAATGCAACCATAAATTGGTAGTTTTAACCTCATATAAATAATAAAATGTTTGTGAAAGGAGAAATAATATGAAGTTTGGAGACAACCTTAAAACATTAAGAAAAAGTAAAAATTTATCTCAAGAACAATTAGCTGAAAAGGTTAATGTAACAAGACAAAGTGTATCAAAATGGGAAACAGGAGAAGCATATCCTGAAATGAATAATATTTTAGAGTTATGTAAAATATTTCATTGTAAAATTAATGAGTTAGTTAATGATTCAATAATTGATGTTGATTCATTAGATGAGGAGGTTAAAATGAAAGTAGTTAAATTAAAAGAAGAAAAACAAAAGAAAGTAAAAGTATTAAGTAAAATTATTTATGTATTAGCTAAAATAGGTAGAATTTGTTTAACAGTAGCTATTCCATTTATTATACTTGCGATGGTTATTATTCCACTTGTTTTATCAAAAGTAGATGTTAAAGATAATAAAATAACATTTTCAGGTTCAGATGATGTAATTAAAATTATTGAAAATAATAATAAAATACAAGTTAAATTAAATGATAAAACTATTATAGATGAAAAGGATAGAGATGTAGTAGTTGATATAAGAAATTTCTTAGAAAAACATTCTGATGCAGAAATAATAACATGTACAGAATTAGGATTTGTATTTATAATTGCTTATCTTATTATATTAATAATGATATTAAAAAATATAGAATTATTATTTAAAAATATTTATAATGGTGATACTCCATTTACATTAGATAATGTACAACATATTAAAAAAATCGCATACTTTATGATTGCCGGAATTATATTCCCTGGTATTATAAGTGCATTCTTTACTAGATTAATGGGATCAGATGCTGACTTTAATCTTGGTGGAGCTAATTTAATAGAAATATTAATACTATTTGTAATGGCATATATCTTTGAATATGGTTATGAAATTCAATTAGATTCAAAAGGAAAGATGTATGGTGATTTCAATGAATAAGACTGAATTTATAAAAGAATTATCAGACAGATTAAGTTATAATGAAGAAGAGTGTACAATAATTAATAATATACTAGAAGAAAACTTCTTTATAAGTAAAAAAAATAAAGATAAAATTATTAGTGAAATAGTTCTTAAATTAAATATTGATATTGATGAAGCAACTAGAATATATGATATATCAATAAAAATAATAAATGAACAAATTAAAAATAAAATAAAACATCCCTTTAAGGGAAAAGACTAGAGATAGTCTTTTTTTGATGTTATAATATTCATAGGTGATAATATGAAGGAACAACAAGTTATTAAATATTATGTATTATGTAATAAATTAAAAAATATTTTAAGAACTGGATGGCTTAATTGGCATGTATCTAAAGATAGGGTAGAAAGTGTAGCAGAACATATCTATGGAGTACAACAATTAGCAATTGCGATGAAATATACTTATAATTATGATGTTGATTTACAAAAGGTTATTTTTATGTTAGCAATTCATGAATCAGAAGAAATATTTATAGGAGATATTACTGAATTTGAAATGAGTAGAGAAGAAAAACTAAAAAAAGGTCATAAAGCTATTAAAGAATTATTTAGTAATCTTATAAATGGAGAAGAACTAGAGAGTATTATATTAGAATTTGATGAAAGAAAAACTAAAGAAGCTTTTTTTGCATATCAATGTGATAAATTAGAATGTGATATTCAAGCTAAATTATATGATGAAGGTAATTATGTAGATTTAGATAAACAAAAAGATAATGCTACTTTCTATAATCCTAATGTTAATGAGTTATTAAATAAAGGATTAACATGGGGACAAATGTGGTTAGAGTTTGGTAGGGATAGATATCCATATGATGATAACTTTATGAATGTATCAAAATATGTAGAAGATAATGATATAAATGAATAAAAAAATTACATTTAATTATGTAATTTTTTTTGTACAGGTTCTACATAGTGTATGATACATTTTCTTTCCAATACATCAGCAATTTTAAATATTTGATTAACTTTTTTTCTACTAATACCATATTCTCCACTTGTCATATTAACAAGTAAAGCCCATGCACCTTCATTATAATCTGCCGAAACTACCTTTCCATTCTCATCAAGAGTTCTAACAAATTGTAGAAGTTCAACTGCGGTTGTTAAATCTAATCTTTTATTTTGCATATTATTCCCTCCAAATAATTAATGAATATTATAATATAAATAAAAACATATGTAAATGTTTTATAACCATTATTATTTCTTTTTATAATAAATAATGATATAATAATACTGTTATTTAGGAGGGTTTTATATGACTTTAGAAGAAAAGTTAAAATTTATAGAAGAAAGTAAAAATAAAAATTATTTATATATTTCACCTAAAATAATTCAAGGTGGAGCACAACTAGTTGGTAGTTTTGATACATTAGAATTATATGAAAATATGGATGAAAATACAAAGAAATTTGCTGATAAAGAAATAATTGATTTAATATCAAATGCCAATTATAATGATAAAGAAATAAAAAAATATTTAAATTTTAATTTGGTATTTTGTGGTACTTATAGTGATTTACCAGATAATTTAGGAAGTTTCACTGATTTTATAATGAACAATAAAGAAAGAATAGTTGCAGTATATAGATATGTAAAGAGTACTGAAGAAAATGAATTCTTTGTTGGATTTGCACAATCAGAAATAATATGTAAATATGGTTATTTATATTTTAACTTAGCAAAATTGTTAGAAGAATTAGAAAAAAACAATATTAAATTTGAAATAGATACAACAAGAGATAATTTTACTCCAGCTATGTATAGAGATGATACAGCAACTAAATTTGTAATTAGTTATAGTCCAAAAAAGAAAAAAACACGTCAAAAAAAGAAAGAGGTATAACATATGATGCAAAAATATTCACATGAAGAATTAAATCAAATTCTTTTATCAAAAAAATTAAATGATTTTTATGTAGCAACAATTGAAAATAGAGAAGACATATTAACTGATGAGGAATATGAAAAAATTGTAAAAAAGGGTATAACTTTTTGTTGTGATGATAAAGATGAAGTAGAATCATTAATTAATACGGCTCGAAATAAGGCTCAAGAATTTTCAAATGATTTTGCTTCTAATTTAATGCAAGTAGTATATAGTTTTTCACAAATCAGATATTGTGCAATTCTAACAATGATTGATGAAGATGTCTATGATATAGGAAATAATGAATTTGTAGATTTAAAAAGAAATAAGGTAATACATTTTGATAATTTAACAACTCTTTATGATGAATCAAATGCAAGAGTAAGATATTTTGAACCAGAAGAAGAACCACAAATAACAAAAAGAACTGTATTAATAGATGTAGATGATGAATCAATTTTTCTAAAATATGAAAAAGATCATGTTAATCAAGAAGAAAGTGATGATTTAACTAGTGCTTTCTTTACAGAAGTAAAGGGCAAACCATATACTTATAAAAAAAATTAATAGTTATATATATTATTATTTTTTTAAATACTTAATAAACATTTTACTAGCAAATGTTAACGAAACAGATTTATTAGTTGCCAAGTATATATTTATATTTGGTATTTTTTTATTTATATTTAATTCTTTTAAGTTTCTAAAATTTCTTTTAGCTAAATCTATTATTGCAAATCCAACACCTAAACCAATATTAGTAAATTCAGTAATTAACTCTTGACTTACAACTTCCATTTTAGGAATTAATTTAACATTATTTTGTAGTGCAACATAGTCTAATAGTTTCCTACTGTTTGCTTCTTCTTTTTGTAAAATAAGAGGCAAATTATTTAAATCTTCAAAACTATTAACATTATCACAATAAAACTCTGGATTATAAATAAAACCCTGCTTTAATTCTTTTAACATTTCTAGATTAAGATTTGTTTCTTTAATATTACTTTCATTAAATATAACAAAATCTAACTTTCCTAATTTTAAATCATTTATTAAATTACTAGTTAAGTCATTTGTTATATTAATGTTTATATTAGGATAATCATTATGAAAATCTTTTAAGACATTTATTAAAACTATTTTTGTTAAAGCAGTAGAACAACCAATTTTAATTTCACCTTTAGATAAATCTTTAAAAGAAGTAAATTCATTTTCAGCATTATTAATTAGTTCTAAAGCACCTTTAACATATTCATAAAACATTTTTCCTTCTTCAGTCAATTCCATACCTTTATTACTTCTTAAAAATAACGTTCCACCCAATTGATCTTCCAGTTTCTTAATTGATTGTGATATAGCAGGTTGTGATATATGTAATTCTTCACTTGCTTTAGTCATATGATTATATTTTGCTACTGTATAAAAAACTTTATATAATTCTAAATCTATATTCATTATAAGCACTCCTTATAGTGATTATAACATATATATATTTTACTTATCAATATTTTTTTTTTAAAATATATATAAAGATTAGGAGATGATTTTATGAAAAATGATGAAATGATTAGAGAATTAATAGCAGATATTATAGATATGTCATATGAAAAAGGAGATAAATATGTTTTAGATAATTTAGAAGAATCAATATTACAAATAAATAATCCAAATTTATCATATAATTTTGCAAGATATATTGGAGGTGCGGATATCAAAGCACATGCCCAAGTAGTGTTGGATAGTAAAGACATAAAATATAATTATGAATTTGCATATAATGTTGAAGGAGCAGATATCAAAGCACATGAAAAAATAGTGTTGGATAGTAAGGACATAGAATATAATTATAAATTTGCAAGTTTTATAAAAGGAGCAGATATCAAAGTACATGAAAAAGTAATATTAGATAGTAAAGACATAGAATATAATTACAGATTTGCAAGATATGTTGAAGGAGCAGATATCAAAGCACATGAAAAAGTAATATTAGATAGTAAAGACATAGAATATAATTATGAGTTTGCATATAATGTTGAAGGAGCAGATATCAAAGCCCATGAAAAAGTAATATTGGATAGTAAAGATTTAATGTATAATTGCAACTTTGCAAGATTTATTAACGGAGCAGATATCAAAGAACTTGCCCAAGTAGTGTTGAATAGTAAAAACCCAGAATATAATTACAGATTTGCAAGATATGTTAAAGGAGCAGATATCAAAGCACATGCCCAAGTAGTATTGGATAGTAAAGATCCAGAATATAATTACAAATTTGCACAAGATGTTAAAGGAGCAAATATTAAAGCCCATGAAAAAGTAGTATTGGATAGTAAAAATCCAAGGTGGAATTGTATTTTTGCTTTATATATTGATGGAGCAGATATCAAGGCTCATGAAAAAGTAGTATTAGATAGTAAAGACCTAAAATATAATTGCGAATTTGTACAATCTGTTAAAGGAGCAGATATCAAAGCACATGCACAGGTAGTGTTGGATAGCAAAGATCCAGAATATAATTACAGATTTGCACAAGATGTTAAAGGAGCAGATATCAAAGCACATGCCCAAGTAGTATTAGATAGTAAAAATCCAGAGTATAATTATTTTTTTGCAAGATATATAGAAGGAGCAGATATCGAAGCACATGCCCAAGTAGTGTTGGATAGTAAAAATCCAGAATATAATTACAGATTTGCACAAGATGTTAAAGGAGCAGATGTGGAAGCTCATAAACTGGCAGCACAAGGCATTGATGTAGATATACAAAAATATGGTTTAGGAAAAGTAAAAAAATTAATTAAATGGTTACATGATGATAATGAAACTAAGACTGAAAAAAAATCTGAATAGTTCACACAATAAGACTAAAAAAGAACTTTTAATAGTTCTTTTTTATTTTTAATAAAACTTCATAGATTATGCGAATACAAAAAAACTAGTCTATTGACTAGTTAATTATCAAATGGAGCAGATGAGGAGAATCGAACTCCCGTAGTCAGCTTGGAAGGCTGAGGTTCTACCATTAAACTACATCTGCATCAAGTAGACATTTATAATTATACCAAAGTTTCAAATAAAGTCAATACTTTTTTATAAAAAAATTGGTATATATTATTTTACGTAAATGAAGTGTAAATAATTAATTTTAAGTAATTGTAGATAAATGGTTTAAATATTTTATTAATAATGGTATAATATTGAATATACTATAATTGAAAAAAAATAAAAATTGTATTATAATTGTATGGAATGGAGAGTATTTATGAATGTTATTAAAAATAATAAAGGAATATTTATTGTATTAGGAATTATATTAGTATTTATTATAGGAGCTTTTGTTTTATTTAGAACTTTTTTACCATCAGGTAATGAATATGGTAATAGATTAAAAGGAATTGAAAAGGTAAAAATTTCTAAAAGTAAAATATCTAATTTAGAAAAAAAGATTGCTGATAGAAAGAAAATAAAAAAAGTAGATATTGATATTAAAGGTAGATTAATAAATATATTAATTACTGTAGAAGATGAAACAGATCTAGATGATATGAAAGATTATTCTACAGAAAAACTAGAATTATTTAAGGAAAAAGAATTAAAATACTATGATATTCAATTCTATTTAATAAATGAAAATGCAAAAGCTAAACATTATCCAGCAATTGGATATAAACATAAAACAAGTGATAAAATAAAATGGTCTAATGATGACTAATAGGTGGTAATATGAATAAAAAAAGAATAATAATAATAAGTGTAATAAGTTTATTTCTTATTTCATGTATATTAGGTATATATATATACTTTACAAAACAAGATAAGAATACTACATTAACAGTATTAGAAAAACAATGGATAGAAAAAAATAAAAATGATGTAATTGATTTATCAATTGTAAATAATGTTCCAGTATTTAATTATGATGGAGAAGGTTTATTCTTTGATTTTATCAATTCTATGGAAAAAAATACAGGATTAAATTTTAATAAACTATCATATAGTAAAGATGCTGATCCATCTTCAGATTATGCTTTCGCAATTAAGGATAAAATTGATGAAAATGATATTTTAATTTATGAAGATAATTATGTAATTATTACTAAGAACAAAGTAAAATATAATAATTTACAAAAAATAGATGAAATGACAGTAGGTGTTTTAGATACTGATTTAAATAACGCTAGTTATTACTTAGGTAAAAATAAAGGATTATCATTTAAAACTTATACTACTGTTGCTAATTTAATCGCAAGTATAAGTACATCAACTAATGGGGTAGATGCAATTATCTTACCTAAAACAATGTACTTAAAAGAAATAGTTGAAAATGAAAAATTAAATATTAGTTATGATATCACTGAAATGAAAAAATATTTTGTATTAAAATTAGGTGATAATAAAAAACTAAATAAAATATTTAAAAAATATTATAAAAAATGGTATAAAGATCACTATGAAGAATCATTCACTGAAAACTTTTCAAATAGTTATTTTTCATTTAAACAAATATATGAACAAGAAAAGGTTAATTTTAGAAGTAAAAGATATTCATATGGATTTGTTGAATATGCACCATTTGATTCATTAAAAAATAAAAAATTAATTGGATTTAATGATGAAATAATAAAAGAATTTTCAAGAATAGCAGATATAGAAATAAGCTTTACTAAATATAAAAATTATAAAGACTTAGTTAAAGCATTTAATGAAAATAAAATAGATTTCTATCTAAATACATCATCTATTGATAAATATGATTTAGATGTTTATAATACAGTAGGAGCATATGATTCTAATGTAGCAATCCTATCTAAAATAGATAATGATGTAAAAATTAATTCAGAAATGTCTCTTGATAATTATGATGTTTTAACACTAAAAGATAGTAAAATAGAAAAATATTTAACAGATAATAAAATATCTACAAAATCATTTGATAATTTAAAAACATTGCTTAAAAAGAAAAAAGATACTGATATTATAGTTGTAGATAAAGAAGTATATGATACATATATGTATTCATCATTAAAAAATTATCGTATTAATTATTTATTTAATTTAAATAATACTTATAATTTTACAAATAGAAGTATAAGTGATAATAAAGTATTTAATGAGTATTTTGATTTCTATTTATCATATTTAAATGTTAATAGTTTAGAGAGAAATGTTAAATATACAATGTTTAAAGATAAAATAACAGATAATAAATTATTAATTGGAATATTGTTATTCTTAATATTATTGATAATTGGTTCTACAATAACATTAATATTAAAATTAAAACCAAAGAAACAAAAATTGCCAGTTAGTAAAGAAGATAAACTTAAATATATTGATATGTTAACATCATTAAAAAATAGAAACTACTTAAATGATTCAATTGAAAAATGGGATAATAGTGGAATATATCCACAAGCCATTATTATAGTAGATCTTAATAATATAGCATATATTAATGATAATTATGGACATGAAGAAGGAGATAATATCATTAAAGAAGCTGCATCAATATTATTTAGATCACAAGTAGAAAGAACTGAATTAGTTCGTACAAATGGTAATGAATTCTTAATATATATGATTGAATATGACGAAAAACAAGTAGTATCATATATAAGAAAATTAAATAAAGCATTAAAAGAATTAAAACATGGATTTGGTGCTGCTATAGGATATAGTATGATTAATGATGAATTAAAAACA
>OMSK01000067.1 GCA_900313725.1 uncultured Bacillota bacterium
AAGATATAGTTAAATACTATATTTTTCTTTTATTTATGGTATAATTATTATAGGTGGTAACATGGAAGATAACATACTAGAATTTTTGAAAAAAGAAGATAAAGCATATGAAATAAATGATATATTTAATTCATTGGGTTTAACAACTGTAGAAGAGTTTAAAGAACTAATTAAAACAGTTAATAAATTAGAAGATGAATTAAAAGTATATCGTACAAATAAAAATAAATTTATGTTGTTTAATAATAGTAATTTAAGACTAGGAACTATGATGGCTACTAAGAAAAATTATGGATTTGTAGATATAGATGGAAATGAAGATGTTTTTATTCCACCTACATGTATGAATAATGCGATAAATGGTGATAAAGTAGTTGTAGAAATAACTAGTAAAAAAGGTATGCGTTTAGAAGGAAGAATAGTTAAAATAGCTGAGAGAAATATTAAAGATTTAGTAGGTGAAGTATACTTTGAAAAAGGTAAAATGCATATTAAACTAGATGATGAAAAATTAAAAATAAATATTATTGTTGATAAAGAACATACTAAAGGAGCTTTAGAAGGACATAAAGTATTAGTTAAAGTAACTAGTAAATTGGAAGGAAATACCTATAAAGGTGAGATACTAAAAATAATAGGTCATAAAAATGATCCAGGTGTAGATATATTATCAATAACAAATAAATTTGGAATAGAAGATACTTTTAGTGATGAAGTAATGAGTGAACTAGATAATATTCCAGATACAATTGAAAATGAAGATATATCAAATAGAACTGATTTAAGAGATGAAGTAATATTTACAATAGATGGTGATGACACTAAAGATATAGATGATGCGATTTCTATTGAAAAATTAAATAATGGTAATTATAAATTAGGTGTTCATATTGCTGATGTTTCATATTATGTTAAAGAAGGAACTAAATTATATGAATGTGCTAAAGAAAGAGGTACAAGTTGTTATTTAGCTGATAGAGTAATACCAATGTTGCCTCATAAATTATCAAATGGAATTTGTTCATTAAATCCAAATGTAGATAGATTAGCAATTTCTTGTATTATGGAAATAAATCCTAAGGGTGAAGTAGTTACTTATGATATATTGGAATCAGTAATTAGAAGTAGAATTCAAATGACTTATAAAAAAGTAAATAAAGTTATAGAAGAAAATGAAATACCAGAAGGATATGAAGAATATAAAGACAAATTATTATTAATGAAAGAACTTGCTGATATCTTACGTAAACATAAAGTAAGTAGAGGTTATATTGATTTTGAAATTGACGAGCCAAAAATAATAGTTGATGAAAAAGGAAAAGCTATTGATGTTAAAGTAAGAGAAAGAGGAGCAGGAGAAAAATTAATAGAAGACTTTATGATTGCGGCTAATGAAACAGTTGCAACTTGTATATATTTTATGGAACTTCCATTTGTATATCGTGTGCATGGAGAACCAAGTGAAGAAAAAATCCAAAAATTCTTATCATTTGTAAGTAGTTTAGGATATCAAATAAATGGTAAAGTAAAAGATTTAACACCAATTGCTATGCAAAAATTACTAGAACAATTGAAAGATAAAAAAGAATATCATATTTTATCTTCAATGTTACTTAGAAGTATGCAAAAAGCAATATATGATACAGAAAATATAGGACACTTTGGACTAGGTAGTAAATGCTATACCCATTTTACATCCCCAATAAGAAGATTCCCAGATACTACAGTTCATAGATTACTTAGAAAATATTTATTTAAACATAAAATTGACAAAGATACTATAGAATATGAAGAACAATTACTTCCATTAATTGCGGAACATTCATCTAAAAAAGAAAGAGATTCTATTGAATGTGAAAGAGAAGTAGATGATATGAAGATGGCTGAATATATGGAAGATCATATTGGAGAAGTATATCATGGTATGATAAGCAGTATTATGAGCTTTGGTATATTTGTAGAATTACCTAATTTAATAGAAGGATTAATTAAATTAGATGATTTAACTGATGATTATTACACATTTGATGAATCTACTATTAGTTTGATAGGTAAGAAGAATAAACGAGGATATCGTTTAGGAGATGAATTAGATGTTATTGTAAAAGGTGCTAATAAAGAAGCTAGAACAATTGATTTTGTAATCGATAATGATAATAATAGAAAATTGTATTTAAAAGGAGTTGATGTAAATGCCAAAAAAGAAGAAAAAAGTAAAAGTTAGATATGGTAATGTTGTATTATTTTTAATACTAGTATTTTTAGTAGGATTCGCAGTTAATTATGGAAGAAAAAAATTCTTTAGTAATGATAATAGTCCTAAAACAGAAAAAAAAGCAAAAAAGAAAGATACTAAACCAAAAGAAGAAAATTACAAAATATCTTTAGTTGCTGTTGGAGATGCTTTAATTCATAATGGTGTATATATGGATGCAGATTTACATAAAAAAGGTGCAGATGGATATGAAGCATATGATTTTAAAAAGATGTTTACATATATCAAAGAAATGATTAAAGATTATGATTTAAAGTTCTATAATCAAGAAACAGTTATTGGTGGTAAAAACTTAGGATTATCTAACTATCCATGTTTTAACTCACCAGATGAAATTGGATTAGACTTAATTGATACTGGATTTAATATGGTTAATTTAACAACTAATCATACAAAAGATAAAGGAATAAGTGGAGTTAAATATTCATCAGAATTCTGGAAAAAACAAAGAGAAAAAGGTGTATATGCTGTAGGTAGTTATGTTTCAGAAGAAGATAGATTAGAACCTCGAATTGAAGAAAAAAATCATATTAAATATGCATTGTTAGGATATTCAACTGTAACAAATGGTTTTACTATTTCTGATCAAGATTCTCATTATTGGGTATTATGGGATAAAGAAAAAGCAAAACAAGATATTGAAAGAGTAAAAGGTAAAGCAGATGTCATTATTGTATCTATGCACTGGGGTGTTGAATATACTCATGTTCCAACACAAGAAGAAAGAGATATTGCTTCATATTTGGCAAGTCTAGGTGTTAATGTTATAATAGGACACCATCCACATGTTATTCAACCAATTGAGTTTATTGATAATACATTAGTTATTTATTCATTAGGTAACTTTATTTCAGCGCAAGATGGTACTATGAAACGTGTTGGTATGATTGCTGCTTTAGATATAAATAAAAATGTTAAAGATGGTAAAACTACAATTACAATTGATAATGTAAAAGGTGATTTATTATGGACATATCATCAAAATTATCATAATTTCCAAGTTATACCATTTAGTAAATTAGATAATTCTAAATTAAGTGGTTATGAAAGTATTTATAATCAATACAAACCAATTATAAATAAAACAAATGATTCAAGAATACAAACAGGATTTTAGGTGATAATATGATAGAAATCAACAATAGAAAAGCTAAGTTTGATTATGAAATAGAAGAAACTATTGAAGCAGGTATTGTTTTAACTGGTACAGAAATTAAATCAATTAGATTAGGTAAAGCAAATCTTAAAGATAGTTACGCTATTATAAAGAAAAATGAAGTATTTTTACTAGGTATGCATATAAGTGCTTACAAAGAAGGAAATATCTTTAATCATGATGAACTTAGAACCAGAAAATTATTATTACATAAAAAAGAAATATTAAAACTAAACAATAAAATTACTTTAGATGGTTATTCTTTAATACCAATAAAATTATATTTTAAAGGTGGTATTGCTAAAATATTACTTGGAGTAGCTAAGGGAAAAAAATTATATGATAAAAGAGAAGCTATCAAAAAAAGAGATATAGATAGAGAAATGCAAAAAAATTTTAAAAATTATTAGGTGATTTATGTTAGGATATTATAAAAGATTGTGGAAAAATAAAAAAGTAAGATTTATTTCAATGTTTATACTTGTTATTATTGGATTAATTCCTATAATAATAAATATTATAGATTGGGATAAAATATATGAGTCAAGTAATGTTTCTCCTACAGTAGTAAATTCGCCTATATTATTACCTTTTAGTGCTACTAATGGAGGTATGATATTTATTGGATTATTTATCATCTATATAGCGTTGGTATTTATGCCTAAAAATATACCATTTGCTCAAAATCCTGATGATTACAATGTAAAAATAGATGATAAAAATATTTATATAAAATTTAAAAAATATGAATTTGAATTATCTAAAGAAAAATGGGCTCCAACTAATTTATTTTTTAGAGATAAAAATCATAAATTTGTTACATTTACTACAGGATATCAAATTTATAATTATGTTAATTATTATTATAAAGATGAATTAAATAAATAACTATAGTTTTAAAAAAGATATTGTTTATACAATTTCTTTTTTTTAAAGAAATATATAAAATTTTTAAAATATACTTTAATTTTTTTTAATTATTTGATATTATTATACTAGGTGATAATATGAAGAATAAAAAAGGATTTACATTGATTGAAATGATAACAGTTTTAGTTTTAATTAGTTTAATCGCACTTATTACAATAACAAGTGTTACTAAATTGTTAAATTCATCAAAGGATAAACTATATGAAAATCAAATGGAACAAATAGAATCAGCTGCAAGACTATGGGGTGCTGATAATATGCTTATACTTCCAAATGATAGTACTTCAAATGTAGTATGTGAATATAAAAATATTGATAGTTGTCCTGAAGATTATAAAAAGTTAATAATAGATTTAAAATTATTACAAGATTCTGGTTATATAGGACAAGATATTAAAAATCCTAAAACAAATGAACCAATTACTAATGTTACTATTGAAATAGAAAAAACAGGAAAAAAATTAACATATAAAGTAATATCATCTGAAGAAGATGAAGAAAAATATAGAGAAGTTATTCTTAATGGATCAGATCCAGTAATTGAAGGTGATATGATACCTGTTACAATATCAAATGATGGTGTAGTTAAAAAAGCAGATATAACTAAAAAATGGTATAAATATACTGATAAAGAATGGGCAAATTCTGTAGTCCTTACAGATAATTCTGAGTATGCAAATGGAGATACAATTCCAGAAAATAAAATAAAAGCATATTATGTATGGATACCAAGATATAAATATCAATTATTTGATAATACAACAGAAGCTGAAATACAAATATCTTTTGAATCAAAATATACAAATAAATCATCTAGTACAACAGTAGGTCAATATTTAACTCATCCAGCATTTACATATGGAACTGAAGAATTAAGTGGTTTCTGGGTAGGTAAATTTGAAACAACTGGAACAGCTTCATCTCCAACAATCAAACCATATATGTCAGGAAATGATAATTCAACAATTACATCACTTAGAAATCAAAAAGTATCAGAGCAATATAATACAGCAGGTTCTGTATCTTCAAATTCAACAATGATGAAAAATGATGAATGGGGTGCAGTAGCATACTTATCTCATTCTAAATATGGTTTAAATGGAAAAGTTAGAATAAATAATAATAGTGGATATAAGACAGGATGTGGTGGTAGTACAGATGGTAAAGCCAGTGCTGCATCATGTGATATAGAATATGGAAAAGCAACTGATTACCCACAAAGTACTACAGGAAATATTACAGGTATCTTTGATACATCAGGTGGGGCATGGGAATATATGATGGCAGTTAGAGCAGATTCTAGTGGTAAACCATTATCAGGAAGACATAACTTATATAATTCAGGATTTAATGGAAAATTTGGATGTCCAACTTGTGATTCGGGAACAAGTGGTGTAGATTCAAGTATATTAGAATTAACAAATGGTACAAATTATCCAGATAGTAAAGATTATAATTTATATGATAATCCTGCAAATAGAGATAGTATAACAGAAACAAATGGATGTAATGGAAGTGCTTGTTATGGACATGCGATGAATGAGATTAGAAAAGCATCAGGTGGAAATGGCTCATGGTATGGAGAATATTCTTATTTCGTTTCGGCGAGTGGTCCTTTTGTCGAGCGCGGTGGTAGCTTCAGCGCTGGCGCTAGTGCGGGCGTGTTTGCGTTCAACGGCAACCGAGGTCATGGCAACGGCAACAATTCCTTCCGTGTTGTAGTTCGTTAATTAAAACAGTACAAAGTGTACTGTTTTTTATTTCTATAGTTTTTAGTAAATTTGTATAAAAAAAGAAACAAATTTGTTATTTTTGATTAAGCATATTTTGAAAATCTGTTTTATTTATTGTGTAAAAATGGTAAATCTGTGATTTGATTTATGAATTTTTTTAGTATATTCTTCTATTAAAAAGGAGAGGTTTTATGGAAAATAAAATACAAAATTATAATGAAACTATATTTGAAAGTATCAAACATATAGATGAGTTTGGGAATGAATATTGGAGTGCTAGAGAATTACAAAAGGTATTAGAATATAAAAAATGGGAAAATTTTGAAAAGGTTATAGCTAAGGCAAAAGATGCATGTATAAATAGTAATATGAATGTATTTGAACAACTTCCTGAGGTCGGGAAGTTGTCAAAACGTGCTAATAATACAGAAGTTATGATTGATGATTATAAATTATCAAGATATGCCTGTTATTTAATCGCTCAAAATGGAGATAGCAGAAAAAAAGTAATAGCTTTAGCTCAAACTTATTTTGCTATACAAACAAGAAAACAAGAATTAGAAGAACAACGAATAGAAGATGAAAAAAGATTAATGAGAAGACAAGATTTAACTAGAGTAAATAAAAATTTAAGTGGGGCGGCTAAAGTATCAGGAGTAAGAAATTATGGAAATTTTATAAATGAAGGATATAAAGGATTATATAATGGAGAAACAGTAACAGATATAAGAAATAGAAAAGGATTAAAAAAATCACATAATATATCTGATTATATGGGTAGTGAAGAATTAGGGGCAAATATATTTAGAGCAACTCAAACAGAAGCAAAACTTAAAAGAGATAAAATAATAGGAGATACGGAAGCTTCTAAAATACATTATCAAATAGGTAAAAAAGTGAGAAATGCTATAAAGGATATGGGTGGAACTATGCCTGAGGATTTACCAACACCAAATAAATCAATAAAAGAAATAGAAAAATTAATGATAGGTGATAAAAATGAATAAAATACAAAATTATAATGAATCGATATTTGAAAGCATTAAACGTATAGATGAGTATGGAAATGAATATTGGTTGGCTAGAGAATTGATGAAAGTATTAGAATATAAAAAATGGCAGAAGTTCAAAATATTAATACAAAAAGCGATGAAATCATGTGAAGGTAGTAATTATAATGTTTTTTATCAATTTACCCAAGTGGATAAATTGATAAATATAGCTAAAGGTGCTAAAAGAAAGATAGAAGACTATAAACTATCAAGATATGCCTGTTATTTAATAGTAATGAATGGTGATCCAAGAAAAGAAGTGATTGCTTTAGGTCAAACATACTTTGCTATCCAAACAAGAAAACAGGAATTAAGTGAATTAGAATACAATAATTTAAGTGAAGATAAAAAAAGATTATATCAAAGAAATTTAACAAAAAAGGGTAATTTTTCTTTAAATCAAACTGCTAAAAGTGCAGGCGTAAAAAACTTTGATAAATTTCATAATTATGGATATAAAGGCCTATATGACGGAGAAACAGCTAATGACATATCTAAAAGAAAAGGATTAAGATATATAGAAGATATATTAGATAATATGGGTAGTGAAGAACTTGCTGATAATTTATTTAGAATAGTTCAAACAGAAGCAAAATTAAAAAGAGATAATATTAAAGGAGAAAACAGTGCTAATGCAACTCACTATAATATGGGTAAAGATATTAGAAGTTTTATTAAAAATCATGGTGGAACTATGCCTGAGGATTTACCAACACCAAATAAATCAATAAAAGAACTAGAAAAAGAAGTTAAAAATTTAAATTAGTATTCAATAAGATTACAAAAGTAATCTTTTTTTATATATTTTTATTGGATTTTATGGTATAATTTATATAGTATTATAGTAGGCAGGTGGGTAATATGAAAAAGTTAATACTAGTAGATGGTAACAATTTAGTTTTTAGAAGTTATTATGCTACTGCATATACTGGTAATTTAATGAAAAACTCTAAAGGATTTCCTACGAATGCTTTATATGGATTCATTAATATGATTAATAAAATAATAAGTGAAGAAAAACCTGAATATATGATAGTGGCTTTTGATAAAGGTAAAACATTTAGACATGAGAAATATAAAGATTATAAAGCTGGTAGAGCAGAAACACCAGATGAATTAAAATTACAATTTCCTAAAGCAAAAGAAATACTTACTTTAATGGGAATTAAATATTATGAAATAGATAATTATGAAGCAGATGATATAATTGGTACATTTGCTAAATACTGTGATGAAGAAGAAGACTTTATTGGAACAATCATTAGTAGTGATAAAGATCTATTACAATTAATAAGTTCTGATGTAGATATAAAATTACTAAAACAAAAAGATTATATAAGATATAATCTAGAATCTTTTAAAGAAGAATGGGGAATAGATCCAATTAATATAATTGATTTAAAAGCATTAATGGGTGATTCTTCAGATAATATTCCTGGTGTTAAGGGAATAGGAGAAAAAGGAGCATTAAAATTACTACATGAATATAAAAACTTAGATGGTATATATGAAAATATTGATAAAATAAAAGGTTCTACTCATGATAAATTAGTAAATGATAAAGATAATGCTTATTATAGTTATGAATTAGCGACTATCTATAAAGAAGTACCAATGGATATAAATTTATATGATTTAGTGGTTAAAGAACCTAATTATGAAGAATTATATAAGTATTATGAAGAATTAGAATTTTATTCATTTATAAAAAAAATAGAAGTAAAAAAAGAAATAATAAAAGAAAATTATAAAATAGTAGAAAATATAGATGATATAAATATAAATGAAGATTCAGCTTTTTATATTGAATTAGATGGTACTAATTATCATTTAGCTAATATAGTAAGTATGACTATTTATAATAAAAGTAATGCTTATTATATAAAAAAAGAATTAATAGAAGATGTTATTAATAAATATTCTAAATATTTAAAATATACTTATGATTTAAAAAAATCTTATGTATCATTAAAATGGAAAAATATAAATTTAGATAATGTATCGTTTGATACTATGATAGCGGCATCTTTACTAGATTATAATGTTAAAGATGATATAGCTGTTTTAGCTAATAGTATGGGTTATGAAATAGAATTCTATGAAAATATCTTTAATAAGAAAAAAGAATTAGATATTAATGAATATATGGAAATAGAAGTAAAAAAAGCTAGATTTATATATGAAACATATGAAGAAATAAATAATAAAATAAATGAAAAAGAATTAAGTTATTTACTTAATGAAGTAGAAATGCCATTATCTATAGTTCTAGGAGATATGGAATATACAGGTGTTAATGTATCAAAAGAAGAACTAATAAATATGGGTGAAGAATTAAAAGTAAAAATAGAGCTACTTGAAAAAGATATTTATAATTATGCTGGAGAAGAGTTTAATATATCATCTCCAAAACAACTAGGTGAAATATTATTTGATAAATTAGGTTTACCTTACAAGGGTAAAAAAAATAAAACAGGTTATTCAACATCTGCGGATATTTTAGAAAAATTAAAAGGTAAATATCCAATAATAGATAGTATATTAGAATATCGAATGGTAATGAAACTATATACTACATATGTTGAAGGATTATTAAATACAGTTCATAATGATAATAAAGTACATACTATTTATACACAAGTATTAACAAGAACTGGTAGATTATCATCTATTGAACCAAATCTACAAAATATACCTATCAGATATGAATATGGTAAATTAATAAGAAAAGCTTTTATTCCAAGTAAAGATTCTATTATTATGAGTAGTGATTATTCGCAAATAGAACTTAGAATATTATCTCATATAGCAAATGTAGAATCACTTATTAATGCATTTAAAGAAGATATGGATATTCATACTAAAACCGCAAGTGATATTTTTCATGTAGAACAAGATGATGTTACTAAAGAAATGA
Source organism: uncultured Bacillota bacterium (assembly GCA_900313725.1). Lineage (GTDB taxonomy): Bacteria > Bacillota_I > Bacilli_A > RF39 > UBA660 > OMSK01. Next base: position 10,064 of record OMSK01000067.1, read on the forward strand.
GAAGAATTGCTAAGGCAGTTAATTTTGGAATAATATATGGAATAAGTGGATATGGTCTTGCTGATAATATACATACGACAACCAAAGAAGCAAATGAATTTATTAATAATTATTTAGAAACATATCCAGGTATTAAAGAATATATGGATAATACTATTAAACAAGCTCATATTGATGGATATGTTAAAACATTAATGGGTAGAATTAGAAATATACCAGAATTAAATAATAAAAATTATATGATTAGAAGTGGTGGAGAGCGTATTGCTTTAAATACACCAATTCAAGGAACAAGTGCTGATATTATTAAAAAGGCCATGGTAGATATATATAAAGAATTTAAAAAACAAAATATAAAATCTAAAATGATTATTCAAGTACATGATGAATTAGTATTTGATATGTTAATTGAAGAACAAGATAGAGTATTAAAAATAGTTAAAGATTGTATGGAAAATGTTTATAAATTTAATGTACCACTTAAGGTTGAGATAGAATCAGGTATTAATTGGTACCAAGCTAAATAGGAGGATAATATGGAAGATAAAGTAAAATCATTAAAAGATGCGATAGACATAACATTATATAAATTAAACTACAATAATAATGATACTAATATAATTAAAAAATTAATATTAAATGCTTTATCTGGAAAATCTGATTATTTTACTCGTACAAATAAAGCAAGAGAATATGTTAGTAGTTTAACGAGAAAACAAATACTTAAAGAACTAATGGATAATTTTAATTCATCAGATATTGATGAAATAATAAATAATTATATAAATAAAAATTATAAGCAATCAACAGAATGTAGAGAAATAATTCGAGAAAAAAGTGATTTAGATAAAATAAGTAAAAAGATTAGATATTTTAATATAGTATCTAATGATGATAATGATTTTTATGATAATGTTTGGCAATATTTTTCTAAAAAATTTGTAGAGAGCAAAATGAAAAACAAAGAAAAAATTACTAGCGAAGAATACTTATATGACTTAGAAGAAGCAGCTTTATGTGTAGCAGAGCAAAATCGTGATCACGCTACCGTGTTAAAAAAACTAGATCCAATGAGTAATGAATTAACTAAGAATGATGCTATTACAATTGTTGATGAATATGTTTATCAAAATAAAAAGGATGAATTAGATTATTATATAAAAAATAATAGTGTATTATCAGGTCTATTACAACAAAATTTATTTGAATATTTAAATTTAAGAAAAGAAGAAAAAATGGATTTAAGAATGATTAATGATACAGATAATATATTTGATAATTATAATCATAATCATTTAAAAGAACAATTGATATTTCAAATAATGAATGGACAAGAAATAAAAAATTTCATTAGTAGTGATGATTTAAAAATTATTATGATGCAAAACTCTATATGTATGTATATTTTATTTAAAGAAATTGGTGCTGATTTTAAACCATTAACAAATAATAAAACACAAAATGAAATGATACTTAATGAAAATATAGAAGTATTTAATAATTTATCAGATAATAATAGAGAAATATTAAAAATGATCTATATGGGTGATAGTGAAGTAAGTAGTGTTAAAGAAATAAATAGTAGAAAAGATATTTCTAATGCTGAAAAACTAAAATTAATTGAAAAAGAAACTAAAAAAGCAATTATAATGAGAAAAATAACAAATGATCAAATAGCAGCTTCAATTCTAAAAAAAGGTTTAGATACAACAGAAGAAGATATTATGTCAATTATAAATAGTTATGGTAGTAATATTATTAATTATTTAACAAATATGTATATAATTAGTAGATCAACAAAAGATAATAGAGAATACTTAAATGATACAACCTATAGATCAACTAATGAACAAGCATATGTGTTTAACTTACTTGGTAGTATAAAAATAGAAAAAGCAACTAATATAAGAAAAGCTGCATAAATTATTGACTTAAATAATTAAAGGTGTTAAAATTGATACATAAATCGCTGAAAGAGACTAGTAATAAATAATTCATTTTATAGAAAGTTAGTGGTTGATGGAAACTAATAATGAATGTTTATGAATCTACTCTGGAGAGAAACCAATAATTTCCGGGTAAAACCGTTATCTAATTAAGAAAATAAAAGGATGGTACCGTCTTTATGACTCCTTGTACTATTCTTTTTTTTGTTTTTAAGGAGATGATAATATGAATGGAATAAAAGTAGGTATAGGTGTATTAATATTAGATGAAAATAAAATTTTATTAGGACATCGATCGATTAATAGAAAAGATACAGGTGGTATATTTGAACCAGATACTTGGACTTTACCAGGTGGTAAACAAGAAGTAGATGAAACAATATTAGAATGTGCAAAAAGAGAAGTAAAGGAAGAAACTAATTTAGATATTGATGATTTAGAAGTTTTTGGAGCAGATGATGATATACAACCAAATAAACATTATGTAACATTATATGTTAGTGCATTAAAATATAGTGGTGAACTAAAAATTATGGAACCAGATAAAGAAGATAACTGGGAATGGTTTGAATTAGATAATTTACCAAATAATTTATATTCACCAAGTGAAAAAACAATAAAAGACTATTTAAAGAAAAGAGGAAGATAGAATGATAGATATTAAATTAATTAGAGAAAACAAAGATTTAGTAAAGGAAAATATTAGAAAGAAATTTCAAGATGAAAAACTTCCATTAGTTGATGAAGTATTTGAAATGGATAAAAAAGTACGTGAAGTTCAAACAAAAGCAGATGAATTAAAAGCTACTAAAAATAAATTAAGTGGTGAAATTGGAAAACTAATGAAAGAAGGAAAAAGAGAAGAGGCAGAACAAATAAAAAAAGATATTGCTTCTAAAGGAGAAGAAATAACAGCATTAGAAGAAGAACAAGCAAAACTTACTAAAGAAATAAAAGATAGAATGTTAGTTATTCCACAAATAATGGATGAATCAGTACCTATTGGTAAAGATGATACTGAAAATGTAGAAGTACAAAAATTTGGAGAACCTTTTGTACCAGAATATGAAATTCCATATCATGCGGATATAATTAATAGATTAAATGGAATGGATAAAGAAGCTGCAGGAAGAACTAGTGGTGAAGGATTCTATTATTTATTAGGTGATATAGCACGCCTTCACGAAGCTATGATAGCGTATGCAAGAGACTTTATGATAGATGCAGGATTTACATATGCAATACCTCCATTTATGATACATAGTGATGTTGTAACAGGTGTTATGTCATTTCCTGAAATGGAAGCTATGATGTATAAAATAGAAGGTGAAGATTTATATTTAATTGGTACTTCAGAACATAGTATGATTGGTAAATTTAAAGATCAAATAATAAAAAGAGAAGAATTACCTATTAATATGACAAGTTATTCTCCTTGCTTTAGAAAAGAAGGTGGATCTCATGGTCTAGAAGAAAGAGGACTATATAGAGTACACCAATTTGAAAAACAAGAAATGATTGTTATTTGTGAACCAGAACAATCTATGGAATGGTATGAAAAAATGTGGCAATTGACAGTACAATTATTTAGAAACTTTGATATTCCAGTAAGACAACTTGAATGTTGTAGTGGTGATTTAGCTGATCTTAAAGTTAAATCATGTGATATAGAAGCATGGAGTCCAAGACAAAAAACTTATTTTGAAGTAGGTTCTTGTTCAACACTAGGAGATGCACAAGCAAGAAGACTTGGAATACGTGCTAAAGGAGAAAATGGTACATATTACTTACATACACTAAATAATACAGTTGTCGCTACTCCAAGAGGATTAATTGCTTTAATTGAAAACAATTATCAAGAAGATGGAAGTATTAAAATACCAAAGGTATTACAACCATATATGGGTGGTAAAGAAAAAATAGAACCTAAAAAATAGGTTCTTTTTTTGTAATAAAAATAATTATTAATCATATTCTTAATTAGATAGTACCAGGAGGGATAATATGATTAATAAAAAGAATTTGTGGTTTTTAACATTATTTAGTTTGATTTTAGTATTAAGTGTATATTATATAACGATGCCTAGTGAGTTATTGCTAACAAATAATTCATCATATTTAAAAACAGATAAAACTAAAAAAACATCAATAGAAATAACAGAAAGTGAATTACTTACAGCTATGAGAGTATCTTCCGATGAAAAATTAGATAAGGAATTATCATCATTAAAACAGGTACTTAGTGATAGTAAATCATCAGTAGAAGATAAAAATAAGGCATTTGATAAAATTAAATTTTTAAATGAAAATAAAACAAAAGAAAAGGACTTAGAAAAAAAGATAGAACAAGTTCATAAATTAAAATCTTTTGTTAAAATAAATGAAAATAATATTAAAGTAACAATTAATAGTGATAAACATAATACTGAACTTGCTAATAAAATAATGAGAACAGTAAATGAATATTTAGATAATAATATGACTGTTACTGTTGAATTTAAAAAGTAATCATTGATTATTTTTTTCACGTTTTATACATTTCATCATAAAATACTATGAGTAAATATCAACCACTTAGAAAGGTGATAAGGATGAAAAGTATATTAACAAAAAGGGAAAAACAAGTATTTGAATTATTAATTCAAAGTAAAACAACAACAGAGATAGCTTCTTCTTTAAGTATAAGTGAAAAAACTGTAAGAAATCATATATCAAATGCCATGCAAAAATTGGGTGTAAAAGGAAGAGCAAGTGCTGTAATTGAATTATTAAAACTAGGTGAAATAACTTTATAAACCGTATTATTTACGGTTTATTTTCATATACTTTATTGGTGATAATATGATTAAAAAACAGATTATAAAAAAAATAACTATTTCATCCGCATTACTCTTTTCTTTATTTTTATTATGTTTAATCCCCAATAATAAAAATAGTATTGATTTAAAACAAAAAATAGAATATATAGATAATAAATTACATACAGAAAAAGTATATTTATTGGATAAAAATAATTATTTAGCTGAAGCAAACGTTGTGATAGATAATAAAAATATAGAATTTAAAGCTAAAGAAATGCTTAATACATTAATTAAAGATTCTTCTAGTGAAAATAAAATACCCAGTGGATTTAAGAGTGTTATACCGTCAAATACAGAAATATTAAGTTTAGAATATAAAGATAATTTGGTAAAAGTTAATTTTAATAGTGGTTTATTAGATGTCAAAAAAGAAGATGAAGAAAAAATTATAGAAGCAATTATATATACACTAACAAGTATTAAAGATATAAAACAAGTAATAATATATGTTGATGGTAATATATTATCTAAATTACCTAAATCAAAAATAAACTTACCTAGTACTTTAGATAGAAGCTATGGTATAAATAAAGAATATGAAATAGATAGTTATAAAGATATTACTAAAGTAACAATGTATTATTTAAATGAATATAATGATAATTATTATTATGTACCTGTTACTAAATATTTAAATAGTAATAAAGATAAATTAGAAATAATTATTGATGAATTAGCTAATTCTAATACAAATTTAATTAGCTTTGTAAATAGTAATACTAAACTATTAGATAAAAAAGTAGAAGATAAAAAAGTAATACTTACATTTAATGAATACATATTTGATAATGATGAAATATTGGAAGAAGTAAAACAAGCAATTAATTTATCTGTAAAAGATAATTATGATATAGAAGAAGTAATACTTAAATATAATGATAAAGAAATATGTAATATAAAATAAAAAAAAGAACTTGAAATAAGTTCTTTTTATTAACTAGATGGTGTCCCAGTAGGGATTCGAACCCCAGACCCACGCCTTAGAAGGGCGTTGCTCTATCCAGCTGAGCTACTGAGACAGTTCTCAACGAACAAAATAATTATACAACAAAAAAAATAAATATTCAATAGTTTTTTGCTTGTTTTCTAAAAATATTTTAGATATAATTAAATTGTAGTATATTTTTTTGCTGAAATAGCTCAGTAGGTAGAGCAATTCACTCGTAATGAATAGGTCGCAGGTTCGATTCCTGTTTTCAGCACCATTATGGAGGTATTTATGGGTAGTAAAATAGATGAAATAAATAAACTAGTAGATGAAGCATTAAATGATGCTTTAGCTAACTTAAGTGTTGATGGAATTATACCTAGTGAAGAAGAAAAACAAACAATAAAAGAAATGTTAATAAATGAATTGTTAAAAAGACAAATTGAACAAGAGGAGAGTAAAACTAAATGACTAATTTGATAGATGATATAGGAAATGAACAATCTAGATATTGTTATCCTAATACAGATATATTAATTAATAAAAAAGATATTAAAGATCCAATTTTATTAGAAAGTGTTGAACGAATAATAATAGCATATAAATTAGCTATTTTAAATTCAGGAGATTATTCAAATATAAATCAAACATGGAATTATGATCATTTTATGTCTATACATAAATTTTTGTTTGATGAATTATATGATTTTGCTGGTGAAGTAAGAAGAGAAAATATGTTTAAAAGTATTTGGTTTATTCCAACTGTAAATGCATCAATTATGTTAACTGAAACATTAGAAAAAATGAAGAAGAAAATAAGTAAATATAAAACAAGAGAAGAATTAATTAAAGAGATTGCAGATAGATTTTTGGATTTAAATGTAATTCATATATTTAGAGAAGGAAATGGAAGAACAACGAGAGAATTTTTACGTGAATATGTAGAAGAAGTAAGTAAAAAAACAAATTTAAATTATGAAATTGATTATAAATTAATGACTGATGATATTAAAGCAAAATACTTAGAAGCATCTATTAAAGATAATAATGCTTTAGCTTATGATGTGTTTGATAGTATTATAGTTAAAAAGGAGTATGAGAATGAAAAAGGTTTTAGTAAGTAGTTTAATATTACTGTTATTAGTGGGATGTGGTAAAAAAGCTACTTCATTATATAAAGAAACTGATGCTATTAAATTTAAAAATGAATATGAATCATTAAATAATAAATTAGAAAAAGTAAATATTAAAGAAAATAATCCAATAGTTTATTCTAATATTGATGAAGTAAATAATATAATAGAAAATAAATCTGGATTAATTTATTTAGGTTATCCTGAATGTAAAACATGTAGAGATTCAGTAGAAACATTAATAGAGGCTGCTAAACAAACAGGTCTTAAAAAAATATATTATTTAAATACTAAAGATTTAGATATTAATGATTCTAAATATGAAAAATTAAAAGAACGTCTTAATGATTTTAAAGGAATAAAAGTTATCTTTGTTAAAGATAAGGAAAATATAGGAGCAATTGAAAGCAATGACGAAGATTTTAAAAAAATGACTGAAGATGAGAAGGAACAGTTACTTAAAATGTATCGTAATTCAATTCATGAAATGTTAAATGATTTATGCGATCAAAGTTGCTAAAATAAAAAATATATGTTAATATGTAGATAGGTGATTTTATGGAAATGTTAAAAAACAAATTAAAAAATATGTATAGAACATCATTGTTTTTCTCAATTATATTATTCTTTGTAGGATTATTCCTAGTAATGAGAGCAGAAACAACATTAAATGTTATATCTTATATAGTAGGTGTAATGTTAATATTATGGGGAATTATCCCAGTTATATCATTCTTTTCAAATAAAGATAAAGAAAATGCTAATAATAGTTATTTAAATTCTGGATTTATATTAGGAGTATTTTCTCTTATAATTGGTGTTATTGTAATTATTAATCCAAAAATAATAGCAAGCATTATTCCATTTGTAATTGGTATTTGGATGATTATTAATGGTGTTACAAAATTATATTATTCATTAATGTTAAATAAAGAACAAAAAGCTACTGTTGCTATTGGTATATCACTTGCAATCCTAGTATGTGGAATATTCTTAGTAGCTAATCCTTTTAAAGGAGCAGAAATATTAACACAAATTATTGGTGGTTCAATAATGGTTTATTCAGTACTTGATGTAGTAGAATGTTTTACTCTTAAAAAAGTTATGAAAGGAACTGCTAAACCATCAACAACAACTGATATTAAAGTAATAGAAGCTCAATATGAAGAAACTAAATAGTTTCTTTTTATTTTGTTTTATAGTATAATTAAATAGGTGAGTAGTATGGGAAAAATACATGTAATGGATGAATTACTATCTAAT
>OMSK01000050.1 GCA_900313725.1 uncultured Bacillota bacterium
CACATGTATGTCCAATACACACTCATACTATAAATAAGCATATTTATAAACATACATATACACCAGAATATTCATGTTCAGAAGAGGAACAAGTATGTAATATAGATTGTGGAAAATGTTCTGGATTTTAGAAAGATTTATTCTTTCTTTTTTTTTAGTATAATGGTATACTTTTTATGAGGTGATAATATGATAGAAAAGATATATGAAGAAATTTTAAAAGACCCAGTAATAAGAAAAAGATATGATGATATTGAAAAAAGAGAAAATGATACAAAAGACTGGGCATATCATAATTTTAATCACATTACAAACGTTACTAATCTAGTAGAAAGTATTTTAAAATCATTAAAATATGATGATGAATTTATCGCAAAAGCTAAAATTGCATGTCTACTTCATGATACAGGAGTATTAGAAGGAAAAGAAGGACATCCATATCGCGGATATGAATTTGCTAAAAAATATTTTGAAGATAATAATATATCATTTGATGGTATTAATGATGTATTAGAAGCAATCAAAATTCATAGTGATGGATTTGATTCAGAAAATATAATCGCATTATCACTTATACTTTCAGATAAATTAGATATAAAAAAAACAAGAATATCAAAAGAGGGTAGAAAAATAATAGGAAATAGACAATATTCACATATAGAAGATATCTTAATTAATATTGAAGATAATTGTCTAATAATTAATTTTATTACGGATAATAATATGGATGTTAAAGAAGCAAATGAATATTATTTTACAAAAAAAGTATTTAAAGCAATTGATAGTTTTTCAAATATAGTAAATTTAAATTATAAAATACTAAGAGATAATAATGAATGGATTATTGATAATCCAAAGGAATATGTAAAATGAAAGCACTAACAATTAAACAACCATGGACTTCATTAATAGTTGCTGGATATAAAAAATATGAATTTAGATCTTGGAAAACTAATTATAGAGGAAAAATATTATTACATGCAGGACTTTCTTTAGAAAAAGATACATTAAAAAGATTTAAAGATTATAATTTAAACTGTACTTTAGGAGCTATTATTGGTGAAGCAGAACTAGTTGATTGTATATTAGTTGATTCAAAATTTAATGAAGAATTAATGAGTATTGATCCAATTGTATATGGTAAAAGTAATCATGTTGAAACATATGCATGGAAATTAGAAAATGTTAAAAAATATGATGAACCAATTTATATAAAAGGTAAATTAGGACTATGGAATTATGGAGGAATAAAATGAGAAAAAGTATAGATGAATATATAAAAGAAGTAGATAAAAGAATAGATGATAATAAAGATTTAGAACAATTAAAAGAAGATTATTTAACAAAAATAGGATTTTATCAACATGAAAGATTAATACATTTACTTGTAACATTATTTTATGGATTATTTATGTTTATAACAATAATACTATCATTTTATAATCCACTTGCACTTATAATAGTGTTAATATTTATGGTGTTTTTAATATTTTATGTAAGACATTATTTTTATTTAGAAAATCATGTTCAATATATGTATAAACAATATGATAGAATAATAGAAAAAATGAAAGAGAAAAAGTAAAAAATTACTTTTTTTTCTTATATTGAAAAAGATTTATTTATATGCTATAATATCTATGTTATTTTTGAGGTGATTTAATGAAGAAGTTTTTTCACAATTTGAAAAAATATTTTAAATATTCCATTTATTCAGCAAAAGCAGAATTAAAAAGTGAAGTTGCTGATTCATATTTAAACTGGTTATGGTGGATAATAGAACCAGTATGTTTTATGTTAATATATACATTTGTATTTGGTGTAGTATTTAAAAACTCAGAAGCCTATTTTGCTTCATTTGTATTTATAGGATTAACTGCTTGGGAATTCTTTAATAGAATGATAAGTGGAAGTGTTAAATTAATAACTAATAATAGAGATTTAGTTACAAAAGTATATATACCTAAATATATATTATTACTATCCAAATCATTTACATATATATTTAAAACAGGAATATCTATTATTATTACTTTCATTCTTATGGCTTTTCAAGGTGTACATTTTACATGGCATATAGCGTTTTTAATACCTATATTATTAGTTATATATGTATTTACATTTGGTATAGGATTATTCTTAATGCATTTTGGAGTAACATTTAATGATTTAGCTAACTTAACTAATATTGGACTAAGAATGGTATTTTATGTGTCAGGTGTATTTTACAATATATCTAAGAGATTAAGTGGAAATTTAGCTCATATACTATTAAATTATAATCCAATAGCGTTCTGTATGAATGAACTTAGAAAAGTAATGATTTATAATGAGTTGCCTAATTTTTTAGGATTAGGTATATGGTTTGTTGTTGGAATACTTATTTGTATGTTAGGTATAAGTACAATACATAAAAATGAAAATAGTTATGCGAAGGTGATATAATGAAGAAAGATATAGCAATTACAGTTAAAGATTTACATATCACATATAGAGGACTAAAGAAGACATCAATTAGAGCTTCGTGGAAAAATTTTGGTAATAAAATAGAATTATTTCAAGCATTAAAAGGTGTAAGTTTTGAAGTAGAAAAAGGAAAAATATTAGGAATAATTGGTAAAAATGGATCAGGTAAATCAACTATGTTAAGAGCAATAGCTGGTATATTTTCACCAGATAAAGGTTCTATAGATTTACATAATCACACTATATCATTATTATCTATAGGTGTAGGATTCAATAAAAAATTAACTGGTAAAGAAAATATATTTTTATCAGGTATGTTATTAGGATTTTCAGAAGAAGAAATAAAAGAAAAAGAAAAAGAAATAATTGATTTTGCTGATATTGGAGATTTCATTTATAAACCAGTTAAAACATATTCATCAGGTATGTATTCTAAATTAGCATTTGCTATAACAGCAATCTTAGAAACTGATATTATATTAATTGATGAAGTTTTATCTGTTGGAGATGCTAAGTTTAAAGAAAAATCATACAATAAAATGAAAGAATTAATATCTGCTGAAGATAGAACAGTTGTTATAGTATCACATTCATTAGATACAATAGCTGAATTATGTGATGAAGTTCTTTGGTTACATGAAGGTAAAATTAAAAAAATAGGTAAACCAGATAAAATAATTGAAGAATATTCAAAATTTATGGCAATTTAAAACTCTATTTAATAGAGTTTTTTTCATATGAATATTTACTTATAATAGTAGTATTGTCTTTAACATCTTTAACAACAATACTACCAGCTCCTATTTTAACATTATCTCCAATATTAATAGGACCAAGTATAATAGATCCAGCTCCTATCATAACATTATTTCCAATTGTAGGATGTCTTTTACCTTTATCTTTACCTGTACCACCTAATGTAACCGAATGATAAATAATACAATTATCACCAATAACAGTTGTTTCACCAATTACTATACCACATCCATGATCTATAAACAGATTTTTACCTATACAAGCACCAGGATGAATTTCAATTTGTGTAAAAAATCTAGTTATTTGAGATAATAATCTTGCTATAAAAAATAATCTTATTTTATAAAAAAAGTGAGCAATTCGATACATGATTAAAGCATGAAAACCAGGATATAAAAAAATAACTTCAAAAATATTTCTACAAGCAGGATCGTTTCTTTTAAAGTTTTTTAATTCCTCATATAATCTTCTCATAGTATCACCTAATATATTATAAAAAAAATAACTATATAAGCGTGTGTTATTGACTAAAATATGATAAAATTAATATAGGTGGTAACATGTTAGAAACATTAAATAAAGAACAAAAAGAAGCCGTATTATATAATGAAGGACCATTGCTTGTACTTGCAGGTGCCGGTTCAGGAAAAACACGAGTACTTACAACTAAAATAGCGTATTTAATTAATAAATTAGAGGTAGAACCATCTGATATTTTAGCTATAACATTTACTAATAAAGCTGCTAAAGAAATGAAAGAAAGAGTCATAAAATTAGTAGGCGCAGATTTTTATGATATGCAGATATCTACATTCCATTCATTTGGGTTATCTATAATAAGAAAATATCATGAAAGATTAGGATTTGAATCTAATTTTACTATAATAGATAGTGATGATTCATTAACTTTAATAAAAAGAATATTAAAAGAAATGAATTTAGATTCAAAAATGTATAATCCTAAAGCTGTAAAAAATAGAATTAGTGGAGCTAAAAATGAATTATTATCTCCAGATGATTATGATAAATATGCGAATACTGATTTTGAAGAAAAAGTAGTAGAAATATATCGAAGATATCAAGAAATATTACTTAGAAATAATTCAGTTGATTTTGATGATTTATTAATATTACCAATTAAATTGTTAAAAGAAAATCCAGATATATTAATGTATTATCAAGAAAGATTTAAATATGTTTTAATAGACGAATATCAAGATACTAATGAAGCACAATATGTTTTAGTTAAAATGATAAGCGCTAAATATAAAAATATTTGTGTAGTAGGTGATGAATCACAATCAATATATTCATTTAGAGGTGCTAATTATAAAAATATTTTAAATTTTGAAAAAGATTATAAAAATGCAAAAGTAATATTATTAGAAGAAAATTATCGTTCAACTAAAAATATATTAAATGTCGCAAATGATATAATAAAACATAATATAAATCGTAAAGATAAAAACTTATGGACAGAAAATAATGAAGGTAGTAAAGTTAAATATTATCGAGCTGACAGTGAATTAGATGAAGCATATCATGTAGTAAATGAAATAAAAAATTTACTTGTAAATGGAGTAAAAAGAAGTGAAATTGCTGTTTTATATAGAACTAATGCTCAATCAAGAACAATAGAAGAAGCCTTATTAAAAGAAAATATTCCATATAAAGTAATAGGAAGTTTTTACTTCTATAAAAGAAAAGAAATTAAAGATTTAATATCATATTTAAAATTAATATATAATAGTAATGATGATACTAGTTTAACACGTATAATAAATGTACCTAAAAGAGGTATAGGAACTAAAACAATAGAAAATTTAAGTGTATTATCTCGTACTAATAATACTAGTATGTATGAAGCAATAACTAAAGGTAAAGAATTAGAATTTAAAAAATTAATAGAAGAAATTAAAGAATTAGAAAAAGATTTATCATTAACAGAATTAATAGATTTAATATTAGATAAAACAGGAATATTAGAGGAACTAAAAAGTGAAAAATCCTTAGAAGCAGATATTAGAATAGAAAACTTAAATGAATTTAAATCAATAACTAAAAACTTTGAAGAAAAATATGGTATAATATCATTAGAAGCATTCCTAGAAGAAATAAGTCTAGTAGCTGATATGGAAGAACATAATGATAATACCGATTTAATTACATTAATGACAATTCATTCGGCAAAAGGACTAGAATTTGATAATGTATTTATAGTAGGTATGGAAGAAGGATTGTTTCCTCATGTAAATTCAATGGTATCCCATGAAGAAATAGAAGAAGAAAGACGACTATGTTATGTAGCGGTAACACGTGCTAAAAAATATTTAGAACTTGTAAATGCTAAAAGAAGAATGATATATGGTCAAGAAAGCTCAAATTTACCTAGTAGATTTATAAATGAAATAGATGAAAAGAATCTTGATAAAGAAAAAGAAGTATCAGAAAAATTAATTAAGGAAGACTATATAAATGAAAATGAAGAATATGCATTAGGTGAAAAGGTGGAACATAATGTATATGGAGTAGGAGTAATAGTAGGAATTAAAGATAAAACTATTGATGTTGCTTTTTCACATCAATATGGTATAAAAACTTTTATAAAAGGACATAAGGTAATTAGGAAGGTTTGATAATATGATATTAGGAATTATGGAAGATTTAGAAAAATTATCAGATAAATTTAGAAAATTTGTTGTTGAAAACAATAGTCCAGTTTTAATGATAGGATTATTCTTAGGAATATTATTTGTCTTTATAATTGGATGGAATATGTTACATAAAGGAGAATAGAATATGAAAAATAGAACACTTTTAATATTAGCTGCTGGTATGGGAAGCAGATTTGGAGGACTTAAACAAATTGAACCAATGGGTCCTAATGGAGAATTTTTAATAGATTATTCTATATATGATGCAATTCAAGCAGGATTTAATAAAGTAGTTTTCTTAATAAAAGAAGAAAATTATGAAATATTTAAAGAAACAATAGGAAGTAGAGTAGAACCATATATTCAAGTTGAATATTGTTTTCAAAAAAATGATAATTTACCTGGACATGTTATAGTTCCTGAAACAAGAGTTAAACCATTTGGTACAGCTCATGCAATTCTTTGCTGTAAAGATAAAATACATGAAAATTTTGCAATCATTTCATCTGATGATTTTTATGGAAAAGATGCTTTTAAAAAAGCTGCCGATTTTTTATTAGATAATGATGACTTCTGTGTTGTTGGATATAAAATAGGAGAAACATTATCAGATAAAGGAGCAGTAAAAAGAGGCGTTTGTATGGAAGAAAATGGTTATTTAACAAAGGTAATTGAAAGTAAAGTGGAAAAACAAGGTGATCATGTTGTATGTGAACCATTAAATGGAAGTGAATCATTTAATGTAGAATTAGATCATCCTGTTTCTATGATATTATTTGGACTTACACCTAAAGTATTTTCTGCTATAGAAGAACAAATGATAGAATATTTTAATGGAGATATTGATTTAGAAACAGCCGAATTTTTAATGCCTGATGTACTAGATAAAATGATTGAAAGACATCAAGCAAATATCAAAGTATTAGAAACATCATCAAAATGGTTTGGTGTTACATATAGAGAAGATTTAGAAAATGTAAAAAATATATTATCTAAAATGATTGATAATGGAGAATATCCTAATAATTTGTGGCAAAAAATTAAAAAATAAGAGGTCTTACCTCTTTTTTTCTTTGTATATATATGTTAAAATGTATATGGGTGTTGAGAATGGAAAAGTATTTACCAGATATTTATCAAGAAACAATATATGACATTAATTATAAAAGCTTAAAAGAACATGGTATTAAATGTTTACTTTTTGATTTGGATAATACAATAGCGCCTTATAATGAAAAAGTATTAAAAGCAGAAGTAAAAGAATTAATATATCAATTAAAGCAATTAGGATTTAAAGTAATTATTTATTCTAATAGTCCTAAAATGCGTGTTAGACAATTTGGAAAACAATTGAATGTAGATATATATAGTGGAGCAAGAAAACCTAGCAAAAAAGGTTTTAATAGAATACTTGCTAAATATAAATATACAGAAAATGAAGTAGCAATTATTGGTGATCAAATTTGTACAGATGTGCTTGGAGGAAATAGAGTAGGTATTACTACTATACTAATAACTCCAATTGGAAAAGATCCATTCTGGACAAAAATAAATCGTATAAGAGAAAAAAGTATTATGCAAAAATTAAGAGATAATAATCTATTTAAAAAAGGAAAATATTATGAGTAAATGTTTAGGATGTGGAATAGAATTACAAAATAGTGATTCAGATAAAATAGGTTATACAACAGATATTAATAATAAATATTGTTTAAGATGTTTTAGAATAAAGAATTATAATGATTATAAATTAGTAGATAAAAGTAATTCTGATTATATAAATATATTAGAAGAAATCAATAAAACAAATGATTTAGTAATATTAGTAGTAGATTTATTTAATATAGGACATATTGATATTATTTCTAAATATTTAAACAATAATATATTACTTGTAATAACTAAGAAAGATTTATTATCTGGTTATGACAAAAAAATAGAAGAATACTTTAATAATTATAATTTAAATATAATAGATAGAGTAATAATAAGTAGTAAAAATAATTATAATTTTGATTTACTATATTCTAAAATAAATAAATATAAAACAAACAATATTTATGTTGTAGGATTTACTAATGCAGGTAAATCTTCAATGATTAATAAATTATTATATAATTATACAGATAAAAATATTAATATAACAACAAGCTTTTTACCATCAACTACATTAGATACAATAGAAATAGAATTGGATGACTATAAATTAATAGACACACCAGGACTATTAGATGATGGTAATATTATAAATTATATTGATAAAGAAACATTAAAAAGAATCATTCCTAAGAAAGAAATAAAACCAAAAGTATTTCAAATAAAACAAGATCAGTCTATTATAGTAGATAAAATACTTAGAGTAGATGTCAAAAAAGATAATGATATAGTATTCTATATGTCTGATTTAGAAATCTTTCGAATATATAAGGAAAATGATAAATTAATTAACTTAGAAAAACATATATTAGATGTTGATGATAACACAGATATTGTTATAAATGGATTGGGTTTTATTAAAATAAAGAAAAAATCAACTGTAATAATATATACAATTGAAAATGTATTAGTTTATGCAAGAAAAAGCTTAATATAGCTTTTTTTTTATAAAAAAATAATGTATAATTTATAATAGGTGATAGCATGCTAGGAAAGATAATAGAAGTAAATGAAAATGATGTTATTATAAAACTAGAGGTAGAAATAGAAAAATTACAAAGTTTAAGTAATTTATTAGTAGTTATGCAAGATGAAAATGTTAATTATGTTGGAGAAATAACAAGGGTAAATCAAGAATGTGTAACTGTTAATTTACTTGGTGAATTAGATGATGAAAAATTTGTTTTTGGTGTAATGAAAAAACCATCTTTTAATGCTGTTGTTAAGTTAATATCAAAAGATAAAGTTAAAAATCTAATTAGCTTTCAAAGTGATAAAGAAAATGAAAAACTGTATATTGGTAAAAGTACAATATATGATGGTGTAGATGTTAATGTTAATATAAATGATTTTATGAGCAATCACTTTGCTATTCTTGGCTCAACAGGTAGTGGTAAATCATGTGGAGTAGCTCGTATTATTCAAAACCTATATGAAAAGGAACAACAAATTCCATATCGTTCAAATTTGTTTATATTTGATGCATATGGTGAATATCATAGTGCTTTTTCTCAATTACATGAAAAAGTACCAGAAATAAACTTTAAAGCTTATACTACTAATTTTGAAGATACTAATTCTGAGATACTCAGAATACCATTATGGTTACTTGGAACAGATGATATTGCTTTATTATTAGGAGCAAGTAAACATACTCAAATTCCAATAATAGAAAAAGCTTTAAAATTAGTATCAGTATTTGCTAAAGAAGAAAATGAAGTTTTAAAAACTAAAAATGATATTATAGCAAGAGCTTTAATTGATATTATATCTAGTGGTAATTCATCAGCACAAATAAGAGATCAAATTTTTTCTGTATTATCATACTATAATACATCTGAATTAAATCTAAATACTGTAGTCGAACAAACTGGTTATAGTAGACCACTTAATAAATGTTTTAATCTAGATGCTACAGGAAAAATAAGAGATATTGAACTTATTATGAATTTCTTTGAATCTTATCTAGCAGATGGATATGAATTAAACTTACCAGATGGAACATTTAGATATACATTAAATGATTTAAAAGATGCATTTGATTTTGCTCTAATATCTGAAGGTGTATTAAAAAGCGATAAGATATTTGATGAAGCTAATATCTTAAAAGTAAGATTATATGCTTTAGCAAATGGAAAAGAATCAGAATACTTTAATTATCCTACATTTATAACTAAGAATGAATATATTAAAAAATTAATAACTACTAGAGAAGGTAGAAAAGCTCAAATAGTTAACTTTAATATTAATTATATAGATGATAGATTAGCAAAAACTATAACAAAAATATATTCAAAATTATTATTTGATTTTGCTAAAGAATTACCAAATAAAGGATCATTCCCATGCCATATAATTCTAGAAGAAGCACATAGATATGTTCAAAATGATAATGATATATTCTTAATAGGATATAATATCTTTGAACGTATTGCTAAAGAGGGAAGAAAATATGGTGTTATGTTAGGATTTATTTCACAAAGACCAAGTGAAATATCTGAAACAGCTATATCACAATGTAGTAATTTCTTAATATTTAAAATGCTTCATCCAAAAGATGTTGAATATATTAGAGAAATGCTTCCAAATATTACAAATGAAATAATAGAAAGACTTAGAATATTACAACCAGGTAATTGTATTGCATTTGGTGCAGCATTTAAAATACCAGTACTTATAAGAATGGATATGCCAAATCCTTCTCCTACAAGTAGTAGTTGTGATTTAGTAAATACATGGTTTGTTGAAAAGAAATAGCTTAGGCTATTTTTTTTATAAAAAAAACAGATAAGTAATCTTATCTGTTGTAGAATTCAACTATTAGTGATTCATTAATATCAGCATTTAATTCGCTTCTTTCTGGATATCTTACATAAGTACCAGCTTTTTTCTTGTCATCAAATGTGATAAATTCAACTCTGTTATGAACGTTTTCTAAACTAGCTTTAACAGCTGGATGTTCCATAGATTGTTCTTTAAGTGAAATTACATCACCTGGAACACATCTATATGATGGAATATCAACTTTAGTTCCGTTAACAGTAATATGACCATGGTTAACTAATTGTCTAGCCGCTCTTCTTGTATTAGCAAATCCCATACGATATACTAAGTTATCTAAACGACTTTCAAGTAATTTTAAGAAATCTTCACCATGAACACCTTTCATTTTACCAGCTTCATTGAAAATTTTTCTGAATTGTTTTTCACTTACTCCATACATAAATCTAACTTTTTGTTTTTCTTGTAATTGAGTACCATAATCAGAAGCTTTTTTCTTTCTGTCATTTCCATGTTGACCTGGTCCATAAGGTTTCTTAGCAAGTTCTTTACCATTTTCTAATATAGAAAATCCAACTCTACGTGCTTTTCTATATGTTGATCCTGTGTATCTTGACATATTTTTTCCTCCTTCTATCATAAGACATCAGAGTATTCTATATCATTATAGGGTGTTTATTTTAATATTTTCGCTTGCAGCTAGTTACTAATAACCAATAAGTAATAAACACGTTATAACATCTATAGAAAGCTGCTAGATGAATATGCATATATAATTATATGCATTTTAACTATAAAAGTCAAGCTTTTGTAATAAAAAAAGCTTGTATTTTACAAGCTATTAATTATATATTTCTAATTTATTTTCAATTAACCATGATGATACAAAGAATGAAGCAACAGTTGTGATAGCATATATTAAATCTAGTATTAAATCTGGTTCAGTATCAACAGCTATAATAGCGGCTACATAGCTTATTGAATAGAATAGAATAAACCATATAATAATTGCGATTAGTTTATTTCCCTTTCCATTTGGTTTAATTACCTTACCAATTATATAACATAACATAACAGTAGACATAAATGCTAAAATACTAATTATGTAAGCTATACAAAATCTAATAAAATATTCTGTATTGAATGCTTTAAATAAACCATCAAAGACATCTAATATATTGATATCTCCACCTTTAACAAGAATTATTAATAATCCGATTATACCAATAACTGAATAAATAAAATTAATAAGGAATCCTATTATAAATTTAGATAGTAGGATTTTTTTTACTGATAGGGGAATCATACTTTCAAGTAAAAATGTTTTTTTAGTGAATGTATCAGTAATTCTTTTAGTTCCAATTACAAAAGAAAAACCTAAAGAAACAAATACAATCATAAAGAAGCCAAAATGTATTAATCCTCCTAAAAAGAAATCTGTATTATAGGGTATAATGGAAGATAATAAAAATATTGCTCCTATACCTATAAAGAATAAAAGTTTTTTAGAAAAATAGTCTTTTAATTCCCACTTAATATATTTACTCACTAGTAAACACCTCCAAATAATATTCTTCTAAATCTTTCTTTAATTTCTTTACCTCAGTATATTCTACTATGCTTCCTTCTTTTAAGAATATGGCTTCATCTAATATAGGACATACATCTTTTATTAAATGAGTTGTAATAATAATTACATTGTCCTTATTTGAAATATCTTTAATTACAGATAACATTTCATGTTTAATTACTGGATCTAAACTACCAAGTGGTTCATCAAGTAAATAAATTGGAACATTACGAGCTAAAGTAAGCATTAAAACTACTTTTTCTTTATTACCTTTAGATAATTTACTAATATCATCAGTTAAAGATAATTTTAATTTTTTTGATAATTCTATAGCTTTAGCAACATCAAAGTCTGTAAACATATCATTGTAATAATCAATAGAATCCTTAACAGTCATACTATCATATAAAAATTCTCTATCTGGCATAAAAGAAATATGTGATCTAGTTGTAAAACTAACAAGTTTTCCACATACTAATATTTCACCAAATTGATGTCTTACAATTCTCATAATAGTTTTAATAAGTGTTGTTTTACCTGATCCATTTGGACCTAGTAATCCAATAATTTTACCAGTATCAATATTAATGTTTAAATTATTTAAAGCAATTTTAGTGCCATAAAGCTTACTAACATTTTTAAGTACAAGTACATCTTTCATAATAACCTCCAAGATAATTATAAAATTAATAAAAATTTTTGTCAATTTAAAAAGATAGGATTACCTATCTATAATATTTTATCTATTAATCCATATTTTAATGCCTCATCAGCATCTAAAAAATAATCTCTTTCTGTATCTTGTTCAATTATCTTAATATCTTTACCTGTATTATTAGCTAACATTTTGTTTAATTTTTCTTTTAATTTTAAAATTCTTTCTGCTGCTATTTTTATCTCTGTTGCTTGACCTTGAGCACCTCCTAATGGTTGATGAATCATAACTTCACTATTAGGTAGGGCATATCTTTTACCTTTTGTTCCACTAGAAAGTAAGAATGCTGCCATTGAAGCTGCTAATCCTACACATATAGTTGAAACATCACTTTTAATAAAATTCATTGTATCATAGATTGCCATACCAGCTGTTACAGAACCACCAGGAGAATTAATATAAATACTTATATCATCATGATTAATAGAATCTAAATATAATAATTCTGCAACTACTATATTAGAATTAACATCTGTTATTTCATCATTTAATATAATGATTCGATCTTTAAGTAATCTAGAATATATGTCATAACACTTCTCACCATTACTACTTTTTTCAATAACCGTAGGAACTAAATTCATAAAATCTCCTTTCTATATATATAATAGTAAAAAAGATTAATAATATTCACTAAATTATGTGACAAAATATAAAAAAATTGATATAATTATAATGTATAAGAATAGAGGGATATGTATGGCTAAAAAAATAAAAATTAATTATAAAGATCTAGAAACAAAAGAATTTGATGCAGGTGTTACTTTAAAAGAAATTAGTGATAGTTTTAAACATTATTATAATTATCCAATATTGTTAGGAAAAATAGATAATGAAGTAGTCGAATTATCTGAACAAATAAATCGTAGTTATACAGTAGATTTTTGTGATAGAACTTCAGGACCAGGTAATAGTGTATATGGAAGAACATGCCAATTCTTAGTTATAGTAGCTGTAAAAAAATTATTTGGTGAAGAAGCAGATGTTACTATTGAACATTCAATTGATAAAGGTTTTTATTGTGAAATACATGGAGTAGATTTAGATAAACCTGTTGTTAAGATGATTGAAGATAAAATGAAGGAATTGTCAAAACAAGATTTAAGAATTCAAAAAATAAGTGTTTCAAGATTTGATGCAATTAAGTATTTTCAAAAGAAAAAACAACTTGATAAAATTGATGTTTTAAAATATATTAGTAATACATATGTTAATTTATATAGAATAGATGATATATATGATTATTTCTATGGTAGATTAGCTTATTCTACAAAAGATATTGATGATTTTAAATTAACTTATATAAAAGATAATGGATTTGTTCTTAATTATCCAACAACTTATAATCCAGAATTTACATTAGATTATGTTCATCATGAAATGTTATTTAATAAATTTTTAGATTATACTAAATGGGGTAGAACAATTAATATTACCAATGCTTCACAATTAAATAAAGTTGTA
>OMSK01000063.1 GCA_900313725.1 uncultured Bacillota bacterium
GGACCTAAAGTACCAGTTAGATTAAATCTAAATGGTGATGTAATAACAGATATTAAAACAGAAGTGACCAATTATGGAATAAATAATGCATTAATAAAAGTAAGTGTATCAGTAAAAGTATACATGCAGGTAATAATACCGTTTAAAACAAAAGAAATAGTTGTAGAATCAGATATACCAATCGTTATGAGAATAATAAAAGGAGAAGTTCCAAATTATTATCCATATGGTACAAATTAAAAAAATATGATATAATTATTTTGGTGATTAAAATGAATAAAAAAATAAATGACCAAGATTTTAAATTGATAAAAGATAACGATGGCTTTGATAAAGAAGAAATAGAATCTAAATTAACTGACTATTTTGATGAATATGACTATATAGTAGGAGATTGGTCGTATGGTAAATTAAGATTAAAAGGTTTTTGTAAAAAAGATAATAAAAAACTAAATAAAACTAATGATTATGATAATTTAGATGAATATTTAAAAAATAATTGTGCTTATGGATGTAAATATTTTGTATTAGAAAGAGTATAAATTTATACTTTTTTTTTATACTAAAAATGGTGATGGTATGAAAAATGAAGAATATCAAAAATTAGTAAAAAAATATACACCTAAAGAATCTAGATTATTTAATGGAATAGTTGCTTTTATAATTGGTGGAATAATAGGTGTATTAGGACAATTCTTAATTGAATTCTATTCTAAATATTTAGAAATATCTACTAAGGATGCTGGAACATTTATGATAATAACATTAATATTTATAGGATGTTTACTTACTTGTTTTGGATTTTTTGATAAATGGGTTAATTTTGCAAAAGCAGGTTTATTTATTCCAATAACAGGATTTGCTCATTCTATGATGAGTGCGGCTTTAGATTATAAAAAAGAAGGTTTAGTAACGGGAATAGGAGCAAGCATGCTAAAATTAGCTGGGTCAGTTATTATATTTGGAGTAGTAAGTGCATATGTATTTGGAATAATAAGATTATTATTATTTGGAGGTAATATATGACATTTAAATATAATAATGTATATATAAGTGAGGCTGCTACTGTTGTAGGACCATATGAGTTTAATGGACCACTTTCTAAATATTATGATAAACATTATAAAGAATTTTATTTTGGTAAAAAAACATGGGAAGAAGCTGAAGTACATATATTAAAAGAAAGTGTAGAATTATTGTTAAAAAAATCAAAAAAAGAAATAAATAATATTGATCTATTTATATCAGGAGATTTAATGAATCAAATAACTTCATCTTCATTTACTGCTTCATATTTACATATACCATATTTAGGAATATTTTCAGCATGTGCATCAAGTGTAGAAGGATTAATAATTGGCTCAAATATGATAGAAAATAATCAAATAAAAAATTGTATTTGTTCTGTATCATCTCATAATAATGCTGCTGAAAAACAATTTAGATATCCTGTTGAATATGGAGGACCTAAACCTAAAACAACAACATTTACCGTAACAGGAGGAGCAAGTGTATTAATATCAAGTGAAAAAAGTAAAATAAAAATTGAATCAGCTACTATAGGAACAGTTCAAGATAAAGGTATTAAAAATGTATTTGCTATGGGAGCAGTTATGGCACCAGCATTTGCTGATACTTTATATCGACATTTAAAAGATATGAATAGAGATATATCTTACTATGATTTAATACTTAGTGGAGATTTAGGAAAATATGGTAAAGATATTGCAAAAGAATATATGAAAAAAGCATATAATATAAATCTTATTAATTATGATGATACAGCATGTATGATATATGATTTAGATAAACAACCAGTATACTCTGGAGGATCAGGACCTGCATGTGCACCTTTAGTTACATATGCATATATATTTAGATTAATGAAGGAAAGAAGATTAAAAAAAGTTCTTTTAATTGCGACAGGTTCACTACATAGTACTACGACAGTTAATGAAAAAAGAACAATACCTAGTATTGCTCATGCAATAAGTTTGGAGGCAACAATATGATATATTTAAATGCATTTATCTTCGCTGGAACTATTTGTTTAATAGGACAAATAATATTAGATAATACAAAACTTACTGCTGGACATATTACTTCCTTATTTGTATGTGTTGGAGCTTTCTTAGATACATTTAGTATCTATGATAAGTTTGTATTGTGGGCAGGTGGAGGAGCATTAGTTCCTATAACTAGTTTTGGACACTTACTTATTCATGGAGCATTACAAAAAGCAAATGAGTTTGGGCTAATCGGATTATTATCGGGTATGTTTGATTTAACTGCTACTGGTATTATTTCAGCAATTATAATTTCTTTCTTTTTATCACTTATATTTAATCCAAAAGATTGAAAAAATATAAAATATGTGTTATTATGTATGTAGATGAAGAAAACTTCATAAATAAAAGGAACATTCAATATTGTCGTGTTGGGTGTTTCCATGAAACATGTTGGCACCTAACTCCTGTTAGGTGTTTCTTTTATTATAGTTTCACTATTAGTAATACTATCAATAAAAGGATGATTACTAGTAAAGTAAAGATTAATAAATCTTTCTTGTTCATAACAATCACCTCCTAAACATGTTGTGTAAAAAATAGAAAAGGAGGTTACACCCAACTATTAAATGTTCCTATTAAAAGTATACTACTAGTGAAATATAAAATTAATATAAAACACGAATAAATGTTTGATAAAATAAAATAAGAATTTATAATTCTTATTTTTTATTTGTTTTATAAGTTAATTTATAGTATAATATTTAGTGTTAAGGTGATAGTATGTATTTAAAAAGAATAATTGCTACAGGATTTAAATCATTTGTAGATAAAACAAATATAGAATTACATGATGGTATAACAGGTATAGTAGGTCCAAATGGATCTGGAAAAAGTAATGTTGTAGATGCTATACGTTGGGTACTTGGTGAACAATCTGTAAAATCTCTAAGAGGAGATAATAATATGACAGATGTTATTTTCTTTGGGTCAAAATCAAGAAAACCATCTAATACTGCTACTGTTACATTAATCTTTGATAATAAAGATCACTATTTACCTTTAGAATATGATGAAGTATCAATAACTAGAAGAGTATATAGAGATGGTACAAATGAATATTTAATAAATAATGAAAGAGTAAGATTAAAAGATATAACAGATTTACTTATGGATAGTGGTATGGCTAAAGAAGCATTTAATATCATATCACAAGGACAAGTAAAAGATATTATTAGTTCTAAACCGGAAGCAAGAAGAACAATATTTGAAGAAGCAGCTAGTGTACTTAAGTATCGTAAAAGAAAAGAAGAAGCACTTCGTAAACTTGATAGAACACATCAAAATATGAATCGTGTCAATGATATAGTAACTGAACTTTCTAATCAAGTTGAACCTTTAAAAGAACAAAGAGAAAAAGCTGTTATTTATTTAGAAAAATCAAAAGAATTAGAAAGTATTGAAGTTGCTTTAATTGCTAAAGATATTACTGATATAAATTATAATTATACAGAATCTAAAAAAAGAATAGAAGAACTAAATAAAGAAGTAATTGAAATATCAGTATCTAATAATAAAAATGAGGCAAAAATAGAAGAGTATAAAGTAAATATAAATAAACTAGATACAGAAATTAATCATTTGAATAAAGAATTATTAGATAAAACTACATTAGTAGAAAAACTAAATGGAGAAAAAACAATATTACTTGAAAGAAAAAAATATGATGTAGAAGATACTAAATTACATAATAATTTATTAGAATTAAAAGAACGTGAATTAGATCTTAATAATAATATAAATATTATTAATAGTGAAATAGAATTAAAAGAAAAAGAATTAACTAGTATTGTAAAAGACTTAGAATCTGAAGATAAGAAATTAGAAAAAGAAAAAAATAATAAAATAAATCTTGAATTTGAATTATCTTCTAAAGTAAGAGAAAAATCAAGATTAGAAGACAGAATAAATGGATTAAAAGATAAGATAGATAATAATGGAACACTTCCATTATCAGTTAAATCCGTACTTGATAATATTAAATTAACTGGAATTAATAACGCAATAGGTAATATTATAGAAGTTGAAGATAAGTATACAGTAGGTATTACAACATCTTTAGGAGCTGCTACTTCATATGTAGTAGTAGATAATGAAACAAGTGCTAAAGAAGCAATTAATTATTTAAAAAATAATAATTTAGGTAGAGTTACATTCTTTCCACTTAATATTATTAAATCAAAATATATTGATAATGATACATTAAATATATTAAAAGAATCTAATGGATTTATAGATATAGCTAGTAACTTAGTAAAATATGATAAAAAATATCAAAATATAATTGAAAATCAATTAGGTAATGTAGTAATAGTAGATAACATTGATAATGCTAATATAATAAGTAAAAAAATAAATTATAAATATAAAATAGTAACACTTGATGGTGAATTACTTCATGTAGGTGGATCTATTACTGGTGGTAATGATACAAGAAGAAGTAATGTAATAACACTTAAATATGAATTAGAAAATACTATTAAAGATTTAAATAATGTTGTTAAATTAATTAGTGATTTAGAAAATAAAATAAATGAAAGTGATTATAATTATAAAGCATTAGAAGATAAAATATATTTAATAAATAAACAAAAATTAGAAATAAATGAATATATTAATACAAGACGTACTACATTAAATGATTATAATTTGAAATTAGAACAAACTACAAATGAAATAAAAGGAACAAATAACTTAATAAATGGAGAGTTATCTGAAGAAGAAAATAAGATATTAGAAAACTATTATGAAGCAGTAGATCTAAAGAATAAATGTGAATTACAACTTGAAGATTTGAAAAAACAAAAAGTAAATTTAAATAGTGAATTAGAAGAATATGAATCTAGTTTAAAATTAGAAAATACTACTTATAATAATAAAACAAAAGAATTACAGTCATTAGAAATAGAAGTAAATAGAATGGATGTTAAATTAGATAATTTATTAAATAAATTAAATGAAACATATTCTTTAACTTATGAAAAAGCTATATCTTTATATAAATTAGAAATAGATATAGAAGAAGCAAGAACTAAAGTAAATAGTTTAAGAAGAACTATTAAAGATTTAGGAAATGTTAATATAGATGCTATTGAAGAATATGATAAAGTAAGTGAAAGATATGAATTCTTACTTAATCAACAAGATGATTTAAAGAAAGCAGAAGATACATTACTTGTTATTATTAAAGAAATGGATGAAGTAATGGCTACTGAATTCTTAAAAACATTTAAAGTAATTAGAGAAAAATTCATAGAAACATTTAAAGAACTATTCCATGGTGGAGATGCTGATTTAAAATTAACAGATCCAAATAATGTTTTAGAAACAGGTATTGAAATACTTGCATCACCTCCAGGAAAAAGCTTAAAAACTATGTCAGCTCTATCAGGAGGAGAAATGACTTTTACAGCAATATCATTATTATTCGCGATACTTAAGTCACGTCCAGTACCATTCTGTGTACTAGATGAAGTAGAAGCTGCTCTTGATGATGTAAATGTTGATTCATTTGGTGAATATTTACAAACACTTGCTAAAAAAACACAATTTATTTTAATAACACATAAGAAAAGAACAATGGAATATGCAGATGTATTATATGGTGTTACAATGCAAGAACCTGGTGTATCTAAATTAGTAAGTGTAAAGTTAGAAGAAATCAAATAGACAAAAAAAATAAAATATAGTATAATTAGATAGGTGATAATATGAATACATATTTACAATATGGAATAATAATACTTATTATGGTTGTAATTGCAATCGCAATTATTAAAGCAAAGAAAAAAGATTTTAATATTGAAATAAACAAATTAGTTTCTTATTTAGGTGGAAAAGATAATATTTTAGAATATGAAGCTAATAAATCAAGATTTACAGTAAAAGTAAATGATACTAGTATTGTAAATAAAGAAGCAATTAATAAAATGGGTGCTAGAGGTATAGTTGAAATTGATAATGAACTTAAAATAGTACTTGGAGAAAATGCAACACAATTAAAAAAATATATTGATGAATTAAAGAAATAGAAATATTTCTTTTTTTATATCAAAAAAATGAAAAAATGTTCGCAAAAATATTGACAACAGATATTTTCCATGTTAAGTTGTTATAGAAAAGAAGAATAAAAAATACAAGGAGGAAAAAATGTATCAAGATAAAATGTATTTAGTAAATAAAATATTTAATAATGAAACAATTAGAACTGTTTGGGACACAGAACAAGAAAAATACTTTATAAGTGTTGTAGATATTGTTAGTGTTATTTCAGAAAGTAAAGATGGAAGAAAATATTGGAATAAGCTTAAACAACGCTTGAATTCTGAAGGAAATGAAACGGTGACAAATTGTCACCAGTTGAAACTTAAAGCAAAAGATGGAAAATATCGTATGACTGATGTTGTAGATATTGAAGGAATGTTTAGAATTATTGAATCAATTCCAAGTAAGAACGCAGAGCCTATAAAGCAATGGTTAGCAAAACTAGGAAGTGAGAGAATAGATGAAATCTTTGATCCATCTATATCAGTTCAAAGATCAATTGATTTATATAGAACTAAAGGTTATGATGAAAAATGGATTGCAAAGAGAATTAAGGGTATTCAGGATAGAAAAGGTCTTACTGATGTATGGAAAGATGGTGGAATAACCGAATCTAAAGAATATGCAATCCTTACAAATGAAATTTATAAAGAATGGTCTGGTATGACTGCAAAAGAATATAAAAAATTTAAAGGACTTAGAAAAGAATCATTAAGAGATAATATGTCTGATGTAGAAGTGGCATTATCTGATTTAGGAGAATTAGCAACTAGAGAAATAGCAAAAAAGAAAAATCCAAAAGGTTTAAATGAAAATATTGATGTTGCAAGAAGTGGTGGTAAAATTGCTAGTAATGCAAGGAAAGATTTAGAAAATGAATTAGGAGAAAGTGTTGTCACTACTCATAATTTATTAAAATATAAATATTTAGATGAAAAACAAATAAAATAATTTTGTGAAGTAAAATGTAAATGTATTGAAATTCTTTAATATTTATTATAAAATTATACTAGGTGATAATATGAAAAATAAAGGATTTACATTAGTTGAATTATTAGCGGTAATAATATTACTTTCAATTATTGCTTTAATAGTAGTTCCTAAAGTATTAGAACAAAAAGAAAATCAAGATAAAAAAATAAAGGAATCACAAAAAGAATTAATATATGCATCATCAAATATATATATAAAAGATAATAATGAAGATGATATAGAACCAGGAAAAGTATTTTGTATAACTGTACAATCTTTAATAGATGAAGGATACATAAATATAGATGTTGATCATTATAAAGAAGATATAGTAAAAGTATTTGTAGATGATAATAATAATTTAATAGCTTCTATAGATAATAAATGTACAATAGTAAATAGTAATAATTAGTATTACTATTTTTTTGTAAAGTAAAATGTAAATATATTGAAATATATTAATAATTATTATAAAATTAAAATAGGTGATACTATGAAAAATAAAGGATTTACATTAGTTGAATTACTAGCTGTAATAATATTACTTTCAATAATTGCTTTAATAGCAGTTCCTAAAGTATTAGAACAAAAAGAAAAAAAGGAAAAAGAAATAAGTGAAGCCACTAAAAAGGTTTTATATGCAGATGCAGAAACTTATTTAAAAGAGAATAATGAAGATGACATAATACCTGGACAATCATTCTGTATAGGTGTTGAAACATTAATAGATGAAGGTTATATCAGTATGGATGCTGATGATTTAAAAAATGAAACAGTTAAAGTAACAGTAGATGATAATAGTAATCTAGTAAGTTCATTAAGTAGTAATTGTTCAGGAGCTATTAAAGTTGGTGATAAGGTAAAAGAAAAAATTAAAGGAACATTTGTAGCTGCTGAAGCAAATGAAACTCATAAAGGAATCATATATATGAATCCAACTGATTTATCAGCAACATGTAATAAAGAATTATCAGATGCTAATGTTGATAGCACAACATCTTTACCAACGGGAATAAAAACAGGATGTATGAAATTCTATATATATGATGACTCTGGAGATACATATAAAATGATACTAGACCATAATACAACAGCAATAGTTCCATATAATACAACAAAACCATATGTAGCATATGAAAATGCATCAATAAAAACACAAGTAGAAGCAGATACATCAGGATGGGTAGGAAGTCCAAGATTAATAACTGCAAATGAAGTTGCAGCTATTACAGAAAATACAACATTTGATGGAAGTGAAAATAGCAAGTTCTATTTTGGAACAAATAATTATACAGATTATTCATCACAAACCGATGCTCAAAAAGTAAGACAAAGAAGTTTTGCATGGCTATTTGATTATACATATGGATGTACTAATTATGGATGTGCAACAGCAGACTTAAGTACATCTGGATATTGGACATCATCGCCTGTTTCGGACAAATTAGATTACGCTTGGATTGTGAACAATAACGGCCGCTTGATTAATCTCATAGTAAGTAATGTCGTCGCTTCCGGAGTGCGCCCAGTTATAACTATCTCTAAATCACAAATATCATCTTAATATTAACACAAATCTGTAAGAAATTTCTTACAGATTTTTAATTTTTATTTAAGCAGATTTTAAAAATTTGCTTTTTTAATTATACAGAAATGTTAAAACAGTAATTTGCTTTCTATTATTTTTCAATGTATTATGTGCTAGAGGAGGTGTCTTATGACCAATTATTATAAGGCAATAAAAGAACAATTAATAAACAACGAAATATATAAGAAAGTAAAAGATTATAGTAAAAATAAGAATGAATTAGAAACTTATTATAATGTAGGTAAATTACTTAGTGAAGCTGGTAAACATTATGGAGAAGGAATTATAAAGGAATATTCTAACAAATTAACCAAAGAATTGGGTAAAGGGTATAGTCAAAGAAATTTAAGAAATATGCGACAATTTTATAATGTATCTCAAAAATGGCAGACGGTGTCTGCCAAATTGAACTGGAGTCATTTTTGTGAAATACTATGGTTTGAAGATAATAAGTTTTTGTATTATTTAAAAATTATAGAAGAACAAAATCTATCAGTAAGAAAATTAAGAGAAAAAATAAAATCAAAGGAATATGAAAGATTGCCAGAAAGTACTAAAAATAAATTAATAACAAAAGAAGAAACTAATATAGAAGATTTTATAAAGAATCCAATAAATAATAAAAAACAATAATAATTATAAAGAGATAAGTGAAAAAACATTAAAAAATATATTATTAGAAGATATATCTAGTTTTCTAGAACAATTGGGAGAAGGTTTTTGTTTTATAAAAGATGAATATCCAATAAAGATAGGTAATAATTATAATTATATAGATTTATTACTATTTAATTATAATTATAATTCATTTGTAGTAGTAGAACTAAAAATAAATGAATTAAAGCATAGAGATTTAGGACAAATACAAGTATATATGAATTATATAGATAAGAATTTAAAAACAATAAATCAAAATAAAACAATAGGAATAATTGTGTTTTATAAAAATAATAGATATATAATTGAGTATTCATCAGATCCTCGAATATATATAACTGAATATGAATTAGTGTAAAAAAATGTAAAAGATATTGACTTTAAATAAAAATACTTGTTATAATGAAGTTACTAGAGATAGTCTTTAAGAAAAACCTACACGTTAACGATTGGGAGCTTAATTGTTGAATGGTGTTGAAGACCTATTAATTTAGGGATCCTAAAATTCAACATGTTGCGCCCACCTGGGAAGCCCGGTTTTATCGTTACTACTATCTCTAGTTTTTTTTATAAATTTGTGTTATAATTGTTTTAGCATATAGGAGGGTTCTCATGGCAAAGAAAAAAAAGAAGAAAAAAGAAGTAAAAAAACAAAAAAGTGGATATTCAGTAGAACTAATGGGTTTCTTACTTATAATGATATCTATAATTGGATGGATTCCTAAAACAGGTATAGTAGGACACTTTATAAGAAGCTTTTGTGTATTCTTATCTGGACCATTTGATTTTATACCATTAATAGCCTTTATTATTATAGGTATGTATATGATAGTAAAAAGAAAAAAACCTAATTTTTTCAGTGCTAGATTAGTAGGATTATATATATTCTTAATAGGGTTATTTGTATGGTCTCATATGGGATATATAAATGATAAATCATTAAAAGGAACAGCAATCATAACTGAAACAGTTAATAATTTCTTTAGTGCTATTCAAAATATGGGACCTAAAGCAAATTTAGGTGGAGGAATTATAGGAGCAATTTTCTCGTTTATATTCTTAAGTTTATTAGATGTAAATGGAACTAAAATAGCCTTTATTATGTTAATGATTTCTGGATTTGGATTATTCTCAGGTATATCAATTTATGGAATAATTAAAGGTGTATCACCTGTTGAAGGAGCACCTACTAAAGAAAAAGATAAAAAGAAAAGAAAATCAATTAAAGAAACAGAAGAAGAATATGAAAACGATAATAAAACCGTTGTTACTTCAATTGATGAATTAATAAGAGTTGATGAAGAACCTAAAGAAGAAATAAAAGAAGTTAAAGAAGAAATTGTTGATATGGATTCAAAAGGTTATGTTTTACCTCCAATATCTTTACTTGAAAAACCTAAAAAAGGAAAAGTTGATTCAAAAGAAACAATTAATCATAATGTTGAAGTATTACAACAAGTATTACAAGATTTTGGAATTGAAGGACATGTAGTTGCTATAAACCCTGGACCTACAGTTACACAATATGAATTAGAAATAAAATCAGGTACTAAAGTATCTAAAATATCAAGTCTTAATAAAGAATTAGCTTTAGCTTTAGCCGCTAAAGATGTACGTATTGAAGCACCAATACCTGGTAAATCTACTATTGGAGTAGAAATACCTAATAAAGTAAAATCAGGCGTTACTGTAAGAGAAATACTTCAAACTGTACCAGAAAATTATGCAGATTCAAAATTACTTGTAACACTAGGTAAAAATATAATGGGTAAACCAATGTATTGTGAAATAAATAAAACACCACATATGTTAATAGCTGGTGCTACCGGAGCTGGTAAATCAGTATGTATAAATAGTATAATAATATCTATTTTAATGAGAACAAAACCAGATGAAGTTAAACTAGTATTAGTTGATCCTAAAAAGGTAGAATTCTCAATGTACGAAGGAGTACCACATTTAATGGCTCCAGTTGTATCTGATCCAAGAAAAGCTAATATTGTTTTAAAGAAAATAGTAGTTGAAATGGAAAGAAGATATGAATTATTCTCAGATAGTAAAACAAAAAATATAGCTGGTTATAATGCCTATATAGATAAATTAAATGAAGAAAGATCTGAAAATGATCAATTAAAACATTTACCATTTATTGTAGTTATTATCGATGAACTTGCAGACTTAATGTTAGTAGCTGCTAAAGAAGTAGAAGATTCAATAATGAGAATTACACAAATGGCCAGAGCTGCTGGAATACATTTAATTGTTGCAACTCAAAGACCATCTACAAATGTAATTACAGGTGTTATTAAAGCAAATATTCCAACAAGAATTTCTTTTGCCGTAGCATCTCAAATAGATTCAAGAACAATATTGGATGCAGCAGGGGCAGAAAAACTACTTGGTGCCGGGGATATGTTATTCTTACCACAAGGAGAAAATACTCCAATGCGTATTCAAGGTACATATTTATCAGATGATGAAATTAAGAAAGTTGTTGATTATACAATAAAACAACAAATAGCTCATTATGATTCAACATTAACAATGGATGATGAAGAAATGAAAGCAACTTCAATGGTAGATGTACCAAGTGGTAGAGATGCTGATGAAGAACCACTATATAATGAAATAGTTGAATTTGTTGTTACACAAGGTAAGGCAAGTGCTTCACTTTTACAACGAAGATTTAGATTAGGATATAATCGAGCAGCACGTTGTATAGATTTATTGGAAGAAAGAGGTATAATTGGACCACAAAATGGTTCTAAACCTAGAGAAGTACTTGTTAAAATAGAAAAAAATGAAGATGAATAGTCAGGAGGGTTTTATATGTATTTAGGACAAATGAGAAATTATAGACTTACTAAAATATTTATTAATAGGCCAGCAATTAATCGTGAAGAAAAAACATATAAGATAAATAGAAAAAATGATAGAAAACTTTATTTGGCCCAAGTAAAAGCTGCAAAGCAAAAAAGATTAAGAAGACATCCTTAATCTTTTTTATTATATTTATGGTTCTCAATATCAATATAATGTGATATAATGTTATAGGTGACTAAAATGAAGACAGAAGAATTTGAAACAATTGTCCAAGATATATTAGATAATAAAGAATTTAATGAAACAAAATATATTGAACATCATGGTGTAACAAGATTTGATCATTTATATAGAGTAGCTTATTTATCATATAGAATAGCAAAAAAATTACATTTTAGATATGAAGAAGTAGCACGAGCAGCTTTATTACATGATTTTTTCTTTAGTGATGAATTAAGAAGTAGAAAAGAAAAATTTTTATCAACATTTATTCATCCTAAATGGGCTTTAAAAAATTCTAAAAAATATTTTAAATTAACTAAATTAGAGGAAAATATCATAGAATCACATATGTTTCCTATTAATCCTAAAATACCAAAGCATAAGGAAAGTTTTTTAGTTAGTATAGTTGATAAGTTTGTCGCATCATATGAATTCTTACTAAAATTCAAAGTAAAATTTAAATATGCATTTAATGTATTAATATTAGTATTATTTGGTGTAGTAAAATAAAAAAGACATTTATATATGTCTTTTTTGATTAAACTCATTTAATTTCTTTTCAGTTGCTTTTTGTAATGCAGAAATCATATTAAGAGTATCTTCATCAGGATAATTTCTACTTTTATTAATTATTATAAATAAATTATTCCATAAGTCATATAATTCTGGTTCTATTTGTTCTAATATATGTAAATTTTGATGACTTGAATCACAAAGTAAAGCACCATTTTGTAATGTAGCTTTATCATCTTTACTTCTATTTCTTAAAGTAGAAGCTTTAGTAATATGATGATATGTAAGATCATCAAAATTATCAATAGGATATCCCATCCAATCAACATATTTATTTGATATTTTATTTTATGGAGAATAATATATATTCAACATCATTTCTTTTACTTGTTTTTTAATTTCTTGTTTTTTTCTCATTCCCATGTTATCACCTAATTTAATGGTGTCCCCGGTAGGAATCGAACCTACATTTGAACCTTAGGAGGGTCCTACACTATCCATTATGTTACGAGGACATCAAAATAATTATACTATGAATAATATTTATTTTCAATATATATTATTTGTAAACATAAGTGTAAAGAATATTTGAATCTTATTAAAATAATGATATACTATAAATAGTAATTCGGTGGTGATAATTATGAACAACAGTGAATATGACATATTTGGTTATGATAAAAACGGATTTAATAAAGAAGGTATTCATATGGTAACAGGAACTAAATATGATGAAGAAGGCTATGATAAGGAAGGCTATAGTAGATTTGGTTATGATAGAAATAATTTTGATAAGAAAGGTATCCATAGAATAACAGGGATTAAATATAATATATATGGCTATGATAAAGATGGTTACGATAGAAATAATTTTAATAAGGAAGGTATCCATAAAATAACAGGGACTAAATATAATAAAAATGGTTATAACAAAGAAGGCTATGATAAAGAAGGTTATGATAGAAACGGTTATGATAGCGAAGGTTATAATAAACAAGGATTTAATAGGGAAGGAATTTATAAAAAAACTGGAACTAAATATGATAAAGAAGGTTATGATAAAGATGGTTATAACAAAGAAGGCCATGATAAATATGGTTATGATAAATACGGTTATAATAAAGAAGGTTATAATAAATTTGGATTTGATAGAGAAGGAATTCACAAAATAACAGGAACCAAATATAATGAAGAAGGTTATGATAAATACGGTTATAATAAAGAAGGTTATAATAAACAAGGATTTAATAGGGAAGGAATTTACAAAATAACGGGAACTAAATATAATGAAGAAGGTTATGATAAAGAAGGTTATAACAAACAAGGATTTAATAGGGAAGGAATTTACAAAAAAACTGGAACTAAATATGATATAGATGGTTATGATATAAATGGATTTAGTCCAGGGGGCTATCATAAGATAACTAGAACTAAATATAATGAAGAAGGTTATGATAAAAATGGTTATAATCAAGAAGGATTTAATAGAGAAGGAATTTACAAAACAACTGGAACTAAATATAATACATATGGTTATGATATAGATGGTTATGATATAAATGGATTTAGTCCAGGGGGTTATCATAAGATAACCAGAACTAAATATAATGAAGAAGGTTATGATAAAAATGGTTATAATATAGAAGGTTATAACAAGGAAGATTATAATCAAAAAGGTTTTAATCGAGAAGGAATTCACAAAATAACAGGAACTAAATATGACGAAGAAGGTTATGATAAAAGAGGTTTTAATAAAAGAGGATTCAATCATTTAACATTTACTTATCTTGACAAAGAGGGTTATGACAAAGATGGTTATAACGAGGAAGGATATAACAGAGAAGGTTATAATAAAGAAGGTTATGATAGACATAATTTTAATAAAGAAAGAATTCATAAAATCACTAATACAGAATATAATGAAGAAGGATTTAATGCTTTGGGTATAAATAAATTTACTAATACTTTATATGATAGCGATGGTTATAATATAGATGGTAGAAATGAACAAGGATTAACTAAAGAAAAAAACGATGAAAGATCACAGAGATTTGCTGTTCTAAAAGATTTGATTTATAAAGTTGCTAATAATGAAATGAGTATGGAAAAATTTAGAGCAGTTTCTAAATTAACAATTGAAGAACTTTTTGATATAGCAGTTAAATCAAATCTTCCTAGTGAAATTAAATTAGGAATAAAGAAAAGATTTAAAGAATATCATAAATATGATGATAAAATGTCATTAGAGACAATGGAACAAGCTGTATCATTTTTTGTAAATGGAGAGGTTATTTCACTAAAAGGAAAACTAGATGAAATGAAAAAAGTTAAAGATTATATGGTTGAGAATGGTTTATATATATGTACATATTCATTAAAAAAATATATTAAAATGTATCTTGTAGGAGAATTGGATTTAACAAAACCTCTTAATGAAAATATCCAAGAAGAACAAAAATTAGAAGAAAAAAAAGAAGTAGCTAATCCAAAAACGGAATCTTCAAAAGTAGATACTAAAGATGCTTTAAAACAATTTAGAGAAATGTTTAAGCAAAGAGAAAAAAATAAAATATCTGATGAGGAAAAAGAAAAGACTTTATAAAAGTCTTTTTTATATAAAAAAGATATTACCCTAAAGCAACATCTAAAATCATCATAATAGAAAAACCAATTAAAGTAAATAAGGCCATAAGGTCTTTTCTTTTGTTTGTTTGAGATTCAGGAATTAATTCTTGAACAACTACATATATCATAGCACCTGCCGCAAATGCTAGTAAAAAAGGAAGTAAATATCTAATTTTAAGAACTAATATTGCTCCAAGTACTCCAGCAATAGGTTCAACAATACCACTTAAACTACCAATAATAAATGATTTAGTTCTAGATAATCCTTCACGTCTTAAAGGTACTGATACAGCAGTTCCTTCAGGAAAGTTTTGAAGACCTATACCTAGTGCTAGTAAACAAGTTGCCCCTAATGTTACTCCATCTAATCCATATTTTAAACTACCAAACGCAACACCTACGGCTAATCCTTCTGGTATATTATGTAATGTAATAGAAAATATCAACATTAAACATCTTTTTTTCTTATCATTAGTATGCTTGTTAAAATGAACATATACTTTATCACCAATAAATAATAATAATCCGCCTGTAAAAAAACCTATAAAAGCAATAATCCATGGAATCATCTTTAAAGATTCAGCCATAGTAATAGATGGTTCTAAAAGTGACCAGAAAGATGCTGCTATCATAACACCTGCAGCAAATCCTAACATTGCATCCATAATATTTTTATTAACATGCTTAAAAAAGAAAACTATAGATGAACCAACAGCAGTTACACTAAATGTAAAAATAGTCGCAATAAGTGCTTGAATTGTGTGATCTAAATTAGAAAAATAAGAAATCATTAAAACACCTCTATAATAGGGTATGAATATAAAAAATAAAGGTATGGGCTAATTTGACAAATTTATTAAATATTGTATAATATCTAATGAAATGAGGGAATAATATGGCTAAATATTACTTATCATCAGGTGATAATAATCTTGATTTTACTAATATTGCAGATTTTACAGAATTAAAACATGATGATTTATCAGATATTATTAAATTTACTGGTATTTTTAAAAGTGAATCTGAATTGAAATTATATTTAATGAATCATCGATTAATTACAACAGCAACACCACTTAAAATAACTTATCAATATAAAAACCAAGTTAAAAATTTAAAATATGGTGTTACTTATTACAATGATTTAAAATTTTTTGATGAAAGAAATTTAAAAATAGTTATACAAAGAAATAAATATAATTATGAATTTTTAGAAGCATTAGGAAATTATTTAAAAGATGATCCATCCCAATTAGGTAATTATGAAAGAATAAGAGGAAGAATGCTTTTACTCAAAAAATTTGTTGTTTCATTAGATGATACTAATGAAATAAATGTAGACTTTGATTATACAGTGGATGATTTAGTAAAAAGAGAATGTCATACTTATAATTATAAAGAAAAGAAAACAAATGAAAAAATAAATTTCAGAGGATTACGTGATTTAGCAATGTTCTTATCTTATTGTGAAAAAAAATATGATTTAATAATTGAAAATTTAAATTCAAATGAATATTTAGAATATGCAGATGAACATAGTTCATATGAAATAGAAGAAAATATTCAAGAAGCTAGATATAATCAAAAAATCAAAACAAAGAAAAAAGATATAAAAGGGCAAATGACATTTTCATTTGATGGAAATGGAAATTTAGGTTTATAAAAAAATCACAAAAAAGTGATTTTTTTTTGACAAAAGGTTTACGTTTTTTTAAAATTGTGATATTATTAAATTGGTGATATAAGATGACTCTAGAAAATGTTTATAACGCTATAGATAGTAATAGCAACATAGATAGTAATGTAAAAGAAGATATAAAAAAATTAATCACTATTTTTAATAAAACTTTTCCAAACATAGATTTATCAAATTTCGCTAAAAGAGTTAATAACTTAAAAATAGAAAAATCAAATAAGTATTTAAATAAAAGAGTAGTTAAATATAATTTTAATACTAATGTCTTAGAATTTAATATAGAAGAAATAAACAAAGGATATGATATGAAACATATACTTATGCATGGATTACTTAATGTAATAAGTTCTAATGATGTTCAATCTGGATTTAATTATAATGATAAATTTAAAGCATTAAATGCTGGATATACAGAAATACTTACTAATAATTTGGTTGGTAATGATGGAGAATTATCATATTTAGATGATGAAGTAGTATCTACTAATATGATAGCTTCAATGATAGGTAATGATGTATTATTTGAGTCATACTTTAGTAATGACACAAATAAATTAGTACAAGCTTTAGTTAATGAAGGAGTTGAAGGATAATGAATATAATGGAAATGATGAATTATCGTTTTGAAAATCCATCAGCAGAAGTAGAAGTTGATACTAAAATTACAGAAAAATTTATTTCAAGAGAAAGAGAAAATGTTGATTTCTTTGAATTATGGGCAAGTGTTAGTAAAGAAGGAAATCAAATATTACCTGTGATAAATAATTATAAACAAGAAATGAATAATCAAATGACTGGACTAATGCGATAGCTTAAAGTCAAGTCTTTTTTTATAGGAGGTATATATGTTAAATATACAAAGTGATTCTAGAAAGATAAAAAAAGGTGATACTTTTATAGCTGTTAAATGCGAAGTAAATGATGGACATGCATATATAGAAAAAGCTATAGAAGCAGGAGCAAGTAAAGTAATTGCTGAAAGAGGAGAATATAGTGTTCCGACAGTTATTGTTCCTGATACTAGAGAATATTTAAATAAATATTTAGAAGAAAACTATAATAAATATTTAGATGAGATGACTATTATTGGTATTACTGGTACTAATGGTAAAACAACAAGTGCATATTTAACTTATCAAATGTTAAATAAGTTAGGTGTTAAAACTGCATATATAGGGACAATTGGTTTTTATATGGATAAAAAAATAAAAAATCTACCAAATACTAGTGTTGATATATGTGATACATATGATTTATTAATAACTGCTTATGATAATGGTTATAAGTGTGTAGTACTTGAAGCTAGTTCACAAGCATTAGCTAGTAATCGTTTAAAAATAGTTAGATTTGATATAGCTGCTTTTACTAATCTTACTCAAGATCATTTAGACTTTCATGGAAATATGGAAAATTATGCATTAGCTAAACAACAATTATTTAAAATGTTAAAAGGTAATAAAGTGGCAATTGTTAATGCTGATGATTCATATAAAGATTATTATTTATTAGAAGGTAATAATAATATTACTTTTGGTATGAATGGTGATTATAAATTTAGTGATTATAAATCAAATATTAATGGATTAAGTTTTAAATTAATTTATAATAATCAAGAATATCAAGTTAATTCTAAATTGATGGGTAAATATAATGTTTATAATTTACTTACTATGATATCAATTGTATCAAATATGAATTATAAATTAGATGATATTGTAAACTTAATACCAGAGTTATCTGCTCCAGCAGGTAGAATAGATACAATAGATTATAAAAATAATAAAATTATAATTGATTATGCTCATACACCAGATGCGATAGAAAAAATATTAACAGCAGTTGATACAGATGGAGATAAATATGTCGTATTTGGATGCACTGGTGATAGAGATAGAACTAAAAGACCTATTATGGGAAAATTAGTATCAGAATTATCAAAATACTTTATAATTACTGATGATGATCCTCATAATGAGGACGAAATGCAAATAGTAAATGATATATTAGAAGGTAATACATTTACTAATTATGAAGTATGTATAGATAGAAAAGAAGCAATAAGAAGAGGAATAAAATTACTTAAAGATAATGATATATTATTTATATTGGGTAAAGGACATGAAGAATTTATTATTAAAGGAAATGATAAAATTCCTCATAATGATAAAGAAGAAGTACTTAAATGTATAGAAAATGTTAAATAGTATAAAATATAGATAAAAATATATACAATCTAATAGAAAAAATGATATAATTATCTTACGTTTAGG
The DNA here is from genome assembly GCA_900313725.1 of uncultured Bacillota bacterium. Taxonomy (GTDB): domain Bacteria; phylum Bacillota_I; class Bacilli_A; order RF39; family UBA660; genus OMSK01. Next base: position 19,477 of record OMSK01000063.1, read on the forward strand.
AGATGATTTTGTGTTAGTACTCGCTAAAGCAATGCTTGCTTTAATGATAGGTTTCATACTAGCAATAGGTAGTGGACTTATTATTATACCAATCATGAAAAGAAAAAAAATGGAACAAAGTGAAAGTATCTTTTTAAGAGGTCAACATGATAATAAAAAAGGTACTCCAACAATGGGTGGATTTATATTTATCATTCCTACAATTCTTACAGTAATAATATTATTATTTATGAATAAATTGGTATGGTCAAATAATTTATTTATTATAATGTTTGTTTTCTTAGCTTATGCTTTAATAGGTTATGTAGATGATAAGTTAATAATTAAAAGAAAAAATAACGTTGGATTAACTGAATTTCAGAAAATATTTGCTCAATTAGTTGTTTCACTTATAACATTTTATTTACTTATGAAAAGTGGACATGAAGCACAATTATATATATATTCATTAAATATTAAAATACATATGGGTTGGTTCTATGGAATATTCCTATTATTTATTTTAGTAGCAAGTTCTAATGCAGTAAATATTACTGATGGATTAGATGGACTTGCTGGAGGATTATCAATGATAGTTTTCCTAGCACTGGGACTTATAACATGGAATACATCTTGGTTAGCAGGACATCAAGATATTGCAATATTCTGTTTTATATTAGTTGGATCATTACTTGGATATTTATTCTTTAATACATATCCAGCTAAAATAATAATGGGTGATACAGGATCTTTATCATTAGGAGCTACAATGGCAATTATAGCTGTACTTACTAATCATGAAGTAACATTTATAATACTAGCGGGAGTATTTATAGTAGAAACTTTAGTATGTATAATTCAAATGTTTTCAATTATGGTATTACATAAAAAGATATTCTTAATGGCACCACTTCATCATCATTTTGAAAAATTAGGATATAATGAAAGAGATATAGTTAAATCATTTTGGGTTGTAGGATTACTACTTGCAATGTTAGGTGTATTATTTGCTGTATGGTTATAATATTATAAAAGTCATATTAAAAATGACTTTTTTTTGTAAAATAAATTATATATGTTATAATTATAATAGGTGATAGTATGAATAATAAAAAAGGGTTTACTTTAATTGAGTTATTAGCAGTAATAATAATTCTAGCAATCATAGCTTTAATAGCTGTACCAGTAATATCTAATATAATTAATAGTGGTAAAAAATCAGTAGCTCGTTCTAATGCACTACATTATATAAAAGCATTAGAAGATAATAATGGTTATGCTTCAGCAAACCAATCAGGTTATACTAAAATAACTGGAAATAAAAATGTTAAAGATATAAAAATTGATGTTAAAAGAACTAAACCAGAAAAGGGTACAATTTCAATAAATAGTGATGGAATGGTAACATACGCTAAAATGGTATTTAATGGATATTGGGTTGAGTATAATGGAACAGATGCTAAAGTAACTGGAAAATACACACCTGGTAAAGTAAATATAACTTTTATAAATGATGATACAGTAATTGAAACAAGACAAATAAATGAGGGAAGTACAATAGGAAGTTTTCCAAATATAACATTAGAAGAAAATCAAGAATTAATCGGATGGTATTTAGATTCAGAATTTAATACAGTTGCAGAAACAACTACACAAGTTGATGATGATATAAGTGTTTATGTTAAAATAACAAGAACATGTGGTCAATTTGCAACTGATTCATGGGAAAAAATATCAAAAAACTCATATCCTGTTGGATGTGAAAAAGAGGTAGAAATTGATATGGATGATGATGGAACACCAGAATCATATACTGTAAGGGTAGCAAATAATACTAGACCAGAAGAATGTGAAACAGATGGATTTTCTCAAACTGCATGTGGCTTTGTAATTGAATTTTCAACATTATTAGAAACAAAGGAGATGAATTCTCAGCATTCTAATGCTGGTGGATGGAAAGCTTCTCCTATGGTAACTTATTTAAATACAACAATTTATAATAAATTACCAAGCAATTTGAAAAATGTAATAATTCCTACTTATCCAATAGTATCATCACATGGATATAGTTCTACATCAGATGATATAACTGAGTCTGATAGTGTGATTAATAAATTATATTTATTATCACCAACTGAACTTGGTGACAGTACTAAAGGATATGATTATGCTAGATATAATACTAGAAAATTGGATTATTATTACGATAATAGTAATACTTCATCAAGAAGCAGAAGGGTGAAAAAAATGATTTCAGGTACAGATGAAAAATGGTGGCTACGTTCTGCGGTTGGAGGAGATATTAATTCATTTTTCTATGTTGATGATAAAGGTGCTGTTGGCTATAAAACAGTTTGGAATTATCTAGGTATTGCTCCAGCATTCCGTTTAAGAACAAATTAAAAATATGATGTTAATTCATCATATTTTTTATTTTCTCAGTATTTTTAAAATTTAATTTAGCTATATCTTTTAATTTATCAAATCCATATTTCTTAACAATTTGTAAACCAACTTCATCAACTTTATCTGATGCTCCTTTAGGTAAAAATGTATCTACAGATTCTCCTAATTTATCAAATTCATTTATAAATATATATCTACTAATTAATGAAGCACAAGCTACTGATAAACATTTACTTTCACCTTTAGTCATAAATGTTATATTTCTAACTACATTAGGTGTATTTTTTAAATAACTATAATATACAAATTCTTTCGCAAATTCATCTACTACAACATAATCAGGATTTTGTTCTTTTTTTAGTTCAAATAAAACTTTGTTATGTAGAATTGCTTTAATTTTATTCATATTAATATCCTCATTATATTTTAGATTATATTCTTTATTAGTTAATATAATACTTTTATAAGGTATTTTTTTAATAATTTGTGGAACAATTTCTAGTATTTTATTATCATCCATTTTTTTACTATCTTTAACACCTAATTCTTCTAAAAATGGAATATTTTCTTTAGATACAAAAGCACTTGTAACAACAATAGGTCCAAAATAATCTCCTGTTCCAACTTCATCAGAACCAATGGAATTAGAATAATATATTTTAGGATCTACATATATTTCTTTTTTATCCTCTTTTTTCTTATCTTCACTATTTTTCATATCTATTTGTTTATTAGGATTTAAATGTCTTTCTCGCTCCATCCACATACGAGCAGATATATCAGCACTTACACCTTGAAATACAGCTTTTCCGGATTCATAAAGTGTAACTACAGTATCTGCATCATCTGCTTGAAATACAGCATATGCTGGAGTTTTAGGACGTTTAAAATCTTCAAAAAATTCTTCCATTTCTTTTCTAGTATTATCGCTTACTTTTAATGTAATAGTCATAAAATCACCTAAGAACATTTTAACATAAAACACTTTATTTTTCCATAAAATTATAATATAATTATGAAAAGAGGTAGTATATGACAGTAGATATTGGTTTAATTTTTATTATTTTATTAAGTGGAGTAATTGGTTTAAAGAGAGGATTTACTAAAGAATTAGTATGCTTTTTAGGATTCTTTCTAATAATAATATTATCATTTATATTAAAAAATCCTGTTTCATCATTCTTTTATGAACATTTACCATTTTTTAAATTTGGGGGATTGTTTAAAGGAATAACATCTATAAATATTTTATTTTATGAAATAATTGCTTTCTTTATAGTTGCTTCAATATTATTATTAGTATTTAGATTACTTGTAATGGCTACAACTATTTTTGAAAAATTAGTTAAGATGACTATAATCCTTGGTATTCCATCTAAAATATTTGGATGTATAATTGGTTTAATAGAAGGATTAGTATGGTGTTTTATAATTTTATATATTACAAGTTTACCATTATTTAGTATTAAAGAATTAAATAATTCTAAATTAAAAAATAATATATTATATAATACACCAATAATGTCTAATATGACTAAAGGAACAATTAAAACATTTAAAGAATTTGAAAAATTAACAAAAGATTATAAAAAGAAAAAAATAACTAATAATGAATATGATTTAGAATCAATTGATTTATTTTTGAAATATAAAATAATAGATGTTAAATCATTAAAAAAATTAGTTAAAAATAAAAAAGTAAATATAAAAAATATAAATAATGTTATAATAAAATATGAGGAGGAATAATATGATAGAATTAAATAATGAAAACTTTGATGAATTAATAAATGATGAATTAGTATTGGTAGATTTTTTTGCGACTTGGTGTGGTCCATGTAGAATGTTATCACCAATAATAGAAGAAGTAGCAAATGAAGAAAATGTTAAAGTTATTAAAGTAGATGTAGATAAACATGAGGATATTGCAAAAAGATTTGGGATTATGAGTATACCAACTGTAATAGTATTTAAAAATGGTGAGGAAGTAAATAAAAATATTGGACTAGTTTCTAAAGAAGAAATATTAAACTGGATAAAATAACATATTGTTATTTTTTCTTTTTATGGTATTATATTTGTAGGTGAAATTATGCAAAGATATTTTAGTAAAGAAAAAATAGATAATAAATTAGTATTAAATGATGATGACTTGTATCATATAAGAACAGTTATGAGAATGAAAGATAATGATGAAATAATTGTTGTTTATGATAAAAAAGCTTATTTATGCTGTATAGAAAATGTAAAGGAAAATATTCAAATTTTAATAAAAAAAGAACTAGAAAAAGTTGATTATAAGACTCCAAATATTACCTTAATTATTCCAATTTTGAAAGAACAAAAAATGGATTTAATTTTACAAAAAGCTACTGAACTTGGAGTGACAGAAATTATCCCAATTATTACAAAACGAAGCATTATAAAGCTTAATGAGAAAGATTATGATAAAAAAATAACAAGATGGAGTAGAATAGTTAAGGAAGCATCAGAGCAATCTCACCGTATAGACATTCCAAATATTGCCACTATCAAAACCATTCAAGAATTAGATAAAATAGAAGGTAAAAGTTATGTTTGTTCAACAAAAGAAAAATCAAAAAATATTAAATTTATAATGAAAAATGTCAAATCTTGTGATAAAATTAACTTAGTAGTGGGGCCTGAAGGTGGGCTAGATATAGAAGAAGAAAATCTATTGAATAAAATAGGATTTGAATCAATAACTTTAGGAAATAGAATTCTTAGAGTAGAAACAGTACCACTAGTATTACTTAGTATAATTAATTATGAATTTATGGAGTGATTTATATGGAAATATTAAATATAATATCTGAGCATATTGAAATATTTATAATATTAATGGGTATTTTAGTTTTAAATTTTTTCTGTATTATTTATTTGATAGTTAAAGAAAGAAAAGAAGATAAAAAAGAAATAAATGAATTATTAGATGATTTAAATGTTTCTGAAAAAACAGCTGAAGTAGAAGTAAAACAAGATAAAGAATTAGAACAAAATAAAAAAGAAGTAGAAGAAATGCTTATGAAGATGCAGAAAGATCTTGAATCAAAACCTGAAGATGCGGTTGCTAATTTTGAAAATGAACAAGAAGAAAAATCAATTATTAGTTATCAAGAATTATTAGAAAGTGTTAAAAATGCAGAAAATGTTAAAGTAACACCAGTTAAAATAGAAGAAGAACCAGAAAAAATAGAAATAGATAATTATGGGTTTAATGAAGAACCTATACATATAGATATAAAAGAACCAGAAAAAGTAGAAGAAAAAATTGAATTAAAAGAAGTAATTGATGATATAGAGTCAACAGAATCTAATGATAAGAAATTTAAAGGGACAGATTTTATATCACCTATATTTGGTAGACAAGAAAATAATGTAAAATATCCAACAGTTCCAAAACTTCATAGTAATATAAAAGAAGAAGTTGTTAAACCTAATATAATTGATTTAGAAGCAACTAGAAGACTAGATGAAGAAATAAAGAAAAATGACGACTTTTTAAAAGCATTAAAAGATTTTAGAAAAAGTTTAGACTAGAATTTATTTCTAGTTTTTTTGGAGGTAAAGATGAAGTTTAATATATATACATTAGGATGTAAAGTAAATACATATGAATCAAATGTAATGAGTGATTTATTAAAAAATAAAGGTTATACTGAAGTATCTACTAATGATTTAGCAGATATTTCAATTATTAATACTTGTACAGTTACTAATACTGCTGATAATAAATCTTTTAAAACAATAAGACATGCGATTAAACAAAATGAAGATGCAATTGTTGTTGTAGTAGGATGTATGAGTCAAAATAAAAAAGAAGAAGTGTTAAAAGTAGATGGAGTAGATATTGTACTAGGAAATGTAGGTAAATCAAAAGTAGTTGAATATATTGATGAATTTATTAAAACCAAAGAAAAAAAATTAGATATATATGATATGATGGATACTACATTTGAACCTATGATACTTAATAATTTTAATAAAACAAGAGCTTTTATTAAAATACAAGATGGATGTAATAATTATTGTGCTTTTTGTATTATTCCATATGTTAGAGGAGATGTAAGAAGCAAAGATAAAAATTTAGTATTACAAGAAACTAATCATTTAATAAATCAAGGACATAAAGAAATAGTACTTACAGGTATTCATACAGGACATTATGGTTCAGATTTAAAAGATTATAATTTTTCAGATTTATTAAAAGAATTATGTAAAATAGAAGGTTTAGAAAGACTTAGAATATCTTCCATTGAAATAACAGAATTAGATGATGAATTTTTAGATGTACTTAAAAATAATAAAAAATTAGTAGATCATATGCATATACCATTACAATCAGGTAGTGATGCTGTACTAAAGCGAATGAATAGAAAATATGATAAAGCATATTTTATAGATAAAATAAATAAAATAAGAAGTATAAGACCAAATATTTCAATAACTACAGATGTTATAGTAGGTTTTCCTGGAGAAACTGAAGAAGAATTTAATGAAACAATAGAAACTATTAAAAAGGTAGAATTTACTAAGTTACATGTTTTTCCATATTCTAGAAGAAAAGGAACAGTAGCAGATGAAATGGATAATCAAATTGATGAAAATACTAAACATAATAGAGTTAAAACATTAATGAATTTATCAGAAGAATTAGAAAAAAAATATATGAATAAATTTGTTAATAAAGAAGTAATATTTATACCTGAAATAAAAAAAGAAGAATATTTAATAGGACATACAGGTAATTATTTACAAGTAAAAATGAAATCAAATGAAGACTTAGTTGGTCAGGATGTAAAGGTATTATTAAAAGAAGTAAATTATCCATATATAATAGGAGAAAAAATTGACTAAATAATGTAAATTTGATATATTATTAATAGTAGAGGTGAATAATATGAATGGAACTCATTTTGCAATAGATGGAACTGATAAAGCATATAGTTTTAATAAAAATAAAAGAATAGATAAAGAATTTGCTATTAAGAGTTTTATTAATAATTGTGCTAGTAAAGACGTAAAAAGAGTTTTTTGCCAAATAGATAGAGATTCTAATGATCAAGTTAAAGAAGGAATGACTACATTTGGTGTAGAAACATCTGATAAAAATTTAACAACTATAGCAGTATTTGAAAGTAATTATGGAGCTTGTAAAGATGAAATGAATGTATTAAATAGTGCAGTAAATCAAGCTCAAGAAAGAATTAATAGAAGAAATTTTCTTAAAACTAAAATTGCTTTAGGTGTAGCTGCAGCTGCAATAATAGCAGGTGGTATTAAACTATATCATGATCATCATAATACAAAAGCTCCTGTAGAAGAACCAACACCAATAGAAACAACTTATGAACCAAATACAGAATCAAAAACAGAACCATTAACAGGTGCTGATTATATTAGATATTCACAAGAACAAC
>OMSK01000051.1 GCA_900313725.1 uncultured Bacillota bacterium
TATTAATACAAAGTGATCTTCCAGATATTTTTAATTAAAGAGGTGTAAATATGAGAATTAAAGTTGGAGTTATTTTTGGAGGAAATTCTGTAGAACATGAAGTTAGTATTATAACAGCTGTACAAGCTATTAATAATATGGATCAAGAAAAATATGATATAGTACCAATCTATATCACAAAAGATAGAGCATGGTATACAGGTAAAATGTTAACAGATATTGAAACATATAAAGATATGGATTTACTTAAAAGATATGCTAAACCTGTATGTTTAGTAAATATAAATGGAGAATTTGTATTACAATCAACAAATAGTCTATTTAGAAAAGTTGTTGATAAAATTGATATAGCTTTTCCAATAGTACATGGTAAAGGTGTAGAAGATGGATCATTAGAAGGATACTTAGAAACAGTTGGTGTTCCAACAGTAGGACCTACATTATTAGGTGCTGCACTAGGACAAGATAAAATTGTAATGAAACAAGTATTAGATAGTTATAAGATACCTAATACACCATACACTTGGTTTTATGATTTTGAATATGTTGCAGATGAAGATGCTATTATTAAAAAAATCGAAAAATTAAAATATCCAGTTATTGTAAAACCTGCTAGATTAGGAAGTAGTGTAGGTATTAAAATAGCTAAAGATAAACAACAATTAAAAGTTGCTATTGAAGAAGCAATTAAATATGATAAAAAGATACTTGTTGAAACAGTTATTGGTGATTTAAAAGAAGTTAACTGTGCTGTAGTAGGTAATGCAGAATATCAAGAAACAAGTTTAATTGCTTTAATGAAAACTAAAAATGAATTTTTAACTTATGAAGATAAATATCTAAGTGGAGGTAAAAAAGGTATTAAAGGAGCTAAAGGTGTTAAAGGTGGAAATATGTCTACTAGTGAATTTGATATACCTGCTAAATTAGATAAAAAAGTTGAAGAAGAAGTTAAAAAATTATCTATAGAAACATTTAAAGCTTTAAATTTAGGTGGGGTAGCTAGAATTGACTTCTTAATAGACAATAAAACAAATAAGGTATATGTAAATGAACCTAATACTATTCCAGGAAGTTTATCATTCTATATGTTCAGACCTGCTGGAAAAGAATATAAAAAATTACTTGATGAAATGATTACAAGTGCTATTAAAGATTATAAAGCTGAAAGTAAAAAAGTAACATCATTTGAATCAAATATTTTAAGCACATTTAATGGCTCAAAAGGAGTTAAAGGTAAAATATAAAAAATGAAAAACTTATATTGATAAATATAAGTTTTTTTGTTATACTTTAAATATAGTATACTAAGATAGAATAAAGAGAGTGGATAACTATGCCAAATAAGAAAAAAGGTTTTACGCTAATTGAATTATTAGCAATAATAGTAATATTAGCAATTATTGCTTTAATTTTAGTGCCTCTTATTAGTAATATTATAATAAAAGCTAGGATAAAAGCTGCAGAAGATTCAGCACTTATTTATGTTAAAGCAATAGATGATCAAAATAGTATGGCAGCATTGAATAAAGCTGAATATATTAGAGGCGATGATGTAGACTTATTTGTAGAAGATATCAATCCTAAAATAGATGTAAAGGGTAAAAAACCAAGTGAAGGAATGGTAACTTTTGATACAGATTTTACTAAAGTAGAATATGCTGAATTATGTATAAATAAATATTCAATAAAATATGAAAACAGAGAAGCAAGATATCAACCAGATGAGGAATATTGTATTTATTCTAATGAGTCAGAACCAGTAACACCACAACCTTTTGTTGAACCAGAGGGTGAATATGTAAGAGTATTATGTGATGGGACATCAACATATAATAAAAATATAATATATAAAGTAAAAAAAGTTGAGGATATGGCATGCTTATCTAAAGTAGTTAATGAAGGAAATGGTTTTAATGATGCCCAAGTCCAAGTAGTTTCTGATGTAGATTTTAAAAATACAAGTGATTATGTAGATTCCAATACAACACTTTATGGAGATATAAATGAAAATGGTTCAATAGAATCACTATATACTGAATTAACAACAGGAAAGGGATTTAAACAGATTTCGGTTGGTAATAATAAATTTTGGGGAACATTTATAGGAAATATGTTTACATTAAGTAATATAACAATAAATAGACCAGAAGAAAATGATGTAGGTATATTTGGATTTAGTAACGGAGATATTAAAAAATTAAAAATTGATAAAATAACAATAACTGGTAATAATCGAGTAGGAGGATTAGTAGGAAATTTATATTCATATAAAAAAGTAGAAACTATTGAAGCTACAAATGTTGAAGTATTAGGAAATGATCGAGTTGGTGGAATAGTTGGAGAAATGGCAAGAGCAACTGGAACAATCAATGAA
>OMSK01000052.1 GCA_900313725.1 uncultured Bacillota bacterium
AGCTAGTACTTTTAATTTTTTTTCTGCTTCTGTAGTTAAATCTGTTTTTTCTTCTTCTGGTACTACTAAATGAAATTCACTCTCTAACGTATCATATACTTCTTTTAATGTCATCTTAGGAAAAGGAAGTGTTGGAACATTGATTTCAATATTAAATACTTCTTTTATTTTTTCTCCTAATTCTTCTTTTAAGTTTTTTAATGCATATGTTATCATTTCTGCTTCTAAATCCATTACATCATTATAGTCTTTTATATAACTAAATTCTATATCAAATGATGTAAATTCTGTAGCATGTCTATTAGTATTTGAGTTTTCTGCTCTAAATACAGGTGCAACTTCAAATATTCTATCTAATCCTGATGCCATAGCCATTTGTTTATAGAATTGTGGTGATTGAGCTAAATATGCTTTTGTATCAAAATATTTTACTTCAAATACTTCACTTCCTGATTCAGAAGCTGCTCCTATTATTTTTGGAGTATGTATTTCTGTAAATTTATTGTTATAAAGATATTCTCTCATATATTTTACTAAAGTACTTTGTACTTTAAATATTAAGCTATTTTTTTCATTTCTTAAATCTATAAATCTATAATCTAATCTTGTATCTAAATTAACATTATTTAAATCTTTATAATTAAATGGTAATTCTGCTGCCTTACTTGTTACTTCTATTGAATTTGGTATTATTTCCATTCCATTTAGTTTTACTTTTGGACTATCTAATAATTTACCTTTTACTATTACAGTTGAATCAATAGAAAGATTATTTACTATTTCAACCAATTCTTTCATAGATTCATCTTCTTTTTCAATAGTAACTTGTACTTTACCAGTATTATCTTTTATTATTACGAATGCTACATATTGTAAATTACGTATATTATCAATAAATCCATGTATTTCTACTTCTTCATTTAATTTGTTTTTTAAGTCTTTTATGTATGTTCTCATATTATTCCCTTCTACTCTTCAATATTTTCATCGAAGAAATCTACTAGTTTGTCTACTTCTATTTTGTATTCTTCTTTAGTTTTATTATTTTTAATTGTTAAAATATTAGATTTTACTTCTTCTTCTCCAATAATAATAACATATTTAGCATTTAAACGATCTGCTTGTTTAAAATTAGCTTTAATATTTCTATTCATGTAATCAATATCTACACTAAATCCATTCATACGTAAATCATTACAGATATGATATGCTACTTTTTTTTCATTTTCACTCATTGGTATAACATAGATATCCAATGTATCTAAATGTATATGTGTTTGTTCTGCTTCAAGAGCATTCATTAATCTTTCAAATCCTAAAGCAAATCCTACTCCTGGTGTTTCTGGTCCATCTAGTGTTTCTACTAATTTATTATATCTTCCACCACCACATAATACATTTTGGGCTCCAAATTCTTTTATATCCGCAACTACTTCAAATACAGTATTTGTGTAGTAATCTAATCCTCTTACTATATTTGGATTAACTTCATATTCTATACCCATTAAATCTAAGTATTCTTGTACTTTTGTAAAATGTTCTTTTGATTCTTCTGATAAATAATCTATTATTCTTGGTGCATTTTTAATACAATCTTTATCGCCATCTACTTTACAATCTAGTATTCTTAATGGATTTTTTTCATATCTTGATTTACAATCTTCACATAAATCATTGATATATGGTTCAAAGTGTTTAAGTAATGCTTCTCTATATTTTATACGAGTTTCTGTATCACCTAATGAATTTATATTTACTTTTATTCCTTTTAATCCAAGTAATCTGTATAAATTAACAGGTATACTTATTACCTCAGCATCCATTAATGGATCATTCGTTCCAAATACTTCTACACCAAATTGATAGAATTCTCTAAATCTTCCTGATTGAGGTCTTTCATATCTAAACATTGGTCCATAATACCATGATTTTACTGGTACACTAGCTTCTCCATATCTTTTATTTTCAATATAACTTCTAACAACACCTGCTGTTCCTTCTGGACGAAGTGTCATATCTCTATCTCCACGATCTTTAAAATCATATGTTTCTTTAGATACGATATCACTTGTTTCTCCCACACCTCTATGAAATAAATTACTTGGTTCAAATATAGGTGTTCTAGTATATTCATAATTATAATTATTCATTAGTGCTTCTATTAATTTTTCAATATATTTTATCTTTTTTCCATATTCTCCATATACATCATATGTTCCTTTTGGTTTTTGTATCATCTTTCCATCTCCTTAAAATCCTAATTTATTTGTTTTAACCTTATAAATTAATGTTTCTTCTAATTCTGGTGTTAAATCATTTTCTGTTAGAGTTATTAATTTATCTTTTCTCATATATCTTTCAGTATTAACTGAATGTATTGTTTCTATCTTGTCTATTAATTTATCTATATATCTACCATTACCAAAGTTTTCATTTTCTTTTGCTTCTTCAATATTTTTAATTATTTTTTCTTTTAATTCTTCTGTTATTATATATCCTTTATTTTGAATCTTATTTTCAAACATTTGATATAATTGTTCAATTGAATAATCTTTAAAATCTAAATAATAACCAATTCTTGATGTAAGACCTGAATTAGTTTTAATAAAATCATCCATTTCCTTTTTGTATCCGGCAAATATAAATACTGTTTCATTTTTTTCCATTTCTTTTAGTATTTCCGATAACGCTTCTTGTTCAAACCCATTTGATGAGCTTAATGTATAAGCTTCATCTAAGAATATTACTCCACCACGATATTTTGCTAATAAATTTGCTGTTTTTGGGCCTGTTTGTCCAACATATTCTCCTATTAAATCTTTTGTTGTAATTTCTGTAAATTTTTTGTTTTTTGTATAACCAAGTTTAAATAATAATTCACTTATTATTCTCGCAACTGTAGTTTTTCCTGTTCCAGGATTTCCGGTAAACATCATATTTAGATTAGTATTATTTAATTTTAAATAATCTTCTGTTTTTTCTTTAAATACTATTCTCTTCATCAAATTATTAATTTCTGTTTTTACGTTTTCTAATCCTGTTAATTTTTCTAGTTTAGTCATTATATCATTTAAACTTAACAATTCATTATCTTCTACTAAATCATATTTAGTTAGTGTTATTAATTCTTTTTTTCTTGTATATCTTTCAGTATTTAGTGAATGTTCATATATTATTTTTCTTATTAATTTATCTACATATCTACCATTACCAAAGTTTTCTTCAACTTTAGCATTTTCTAAATTATTTAATACTTTTTCTTCTAATCCATCATCAATGACAAATCCAATTTTTTCTATTTTTCCTTCATACATTTGATATAATTCTTCTTTAGTATAGTCTCTAAAATCATAGAAAAAATCAATTCTAGATGAGAATCCTGAATTTAATTTCAATAATTTTTCCATTTCATTTTTATATCCTGCGAAAATAAATACTGTTTCATTTTTATCCATTTCTTTTAATATTACATCTAAAGCATCTTTACCGAAGTTTTGTCCTTCATTAGCAAAACTATATGCTTCATCGATAAAGATTACTCCACCTTTATTCTTTTTGATAACGGCTTCTGTTTTTGAAGCTGTTTGTCCAACATATTCTCCTATTAAATCTTTTGAAGTAACTTCAATAAATGTATTTTTTTGTAGATAACCCATTTTATATAATAATTTACCTAGTAATCTTGCGACTGTAGTTTTTCCTGTTCCAGGATTTCCCATAAAGAACATATGTAATTTAGGTTGATCTAATCTTAAATACTTGATAGATTTTTCTTTAAACTCTAAATATTTTACTAATTTATTGATTGATTCTTTTATGTTTTCAAGTCCAATTAAATTATCTAATTGTTCTAATAACATTTCTTTTGTTTCTTCTTCTACTTCTTCTTTATCATGTTTACGTAGTTCAACACCTAACATATCACCAATTGCATCAACTTGTTCATGTGTATCATTTACTATTTTATTTAATTTAAGTAATTGTTCTTTTAAATTAACATAATCTTCTTTTTCGATTAATTTCATTATTTTTTGAAAATCACTTGCGACAAGATTAATTGTTTCTTCACCTTCTGACATATATTCTATATTAAAGTATTTAAACAATTCATCTTCATCTTTTTCTCGTAATACTTTCTCATTTGTAGCAAAAACCTTTACTTTATCAGATACTTCATCATAAAAAGCAATGTTTATTACTTTACTTATTTCATCTAAATATGAACCAATTAATTCTTCTTCAGCAATTGATTCTGGATATATTTCTTTTAATTCACTTAATGTAACTGGATAACTATAGCAATATTTATCATCAGATACAAAAGCATAATCTGTTTCCATATAATCAAGTGTAACTCTTTTTTTATCTTCGTCATAAAATACAGCTTCACTAAAATCATCATCCATTTTTATTTTGGCATTTTTAGCAATACCGACTCTTTTGAAAGCAAGAATATTATCATTTAATTCAATCTTTTGATATATTGAAATAATAAAAGTTTCTTCCATTTTAAAACCTCCCTAAATACACAAAAAATCTATAAATTTAAGGACGAGTTACCGTGGTGCCACCTTAATTTATAGATTAATCTATACACTTTAATTTATAACGAAATTACCCGATTATTTATATTTGATGTCTTTCATATTACTCTTAGTAAGTATTTTCACCGACATACTCTCTCTACAACTATTTGTAATATTACTTTTTCAAACAAATAATTTAACTAAGAATATATTAACACAATATAAATATTTTTTCAAGAAAAAAACTAGTTAAACTAGTTTAATTTTGTTGTTGAACAACTTGTTATATCTGTTCCATCATATGAACAATAATATTCGTTGTAATTTAACCAACTACCATTTTGAAATTTTCCATCAGAACTTAAAATTATTTTTGCTGAATTTGGTTTTGTGTTTGTTACTTTACTAGAAGCTGCATTCATGAAATTATTACAATTTTCTGATCCTGGAGCAACTGTTCCTGTCCAAGTTGTTCCATCAGTAGATGTACATGTTACATTACCATTTGTTGATATTGGAACTTGTACAGAATAATCAGCTTCAGTTGAAGAAATATTCATTCTAGATAATAATGCATATCTTTCAACCTTATCAATATAATCATATGCATTTGTTTTTGCACCATCAGCAAGTATATTAGAATTATTGTTAGTATTGTCTGGTGTTGTAGTATTATCTGGTGTTGTAGTATTATCTGGAGTGGTAGTATTGTCTGGTGTTGTAGTATTTGTATTATCATTAGTATTTTCAGTTGTTTTATTATCGTTACTTGGTGTTGTTTTTCCATTATTAGCTTTACTCATTATTAAGTAAATAACCATAGCAATTATTATTAATAATAATACAATAATAATTATTAATTTTTGTTTTTTCTTATTCTTTGATTTTTTTTCATTTGATGATGGCATAGCAGCCGCAATCGTACTTGGATTTATACTACTTGTATTATACATATTATTTGTATAAACTTGTGAAAAACCATTATTTAATCCTGTGGTATCATATGTTGTATTTGGTTCAACTGTTGGGACTGGTTGATTTTGATAATTTGTTGAATATGATGTTTGTCCCATATTATTTGTATATGTTTGATCAAATCCTGTATTTTCTGTTGGTACAGTTTGATTTTGATATCCTGTTGAATATGATGAAGTTTGTCCCATATTATTTGTATATGTTTGGTCAAACCCTGTACTTGGTGTTTCTGTTGGTACAGTTTGATTTTGATATCCTGTTGAATATGATGAAGTTTGTCCCATATTATTATATGTTTGATTATATCCTGTATTTTCTGTTGGTACAGCTTGATTTTGATAATCTGTTGAATATGGTGTTTGTCCCATATTATTATATGTTTGATTATATCCTGTATTTTCTGTTGGTACAGCTTGATTTTGATATCCTGTTGAATATGATGTTTGTCCCATATTATTTGTATATGTTTGATCAAATCCTGTATTTTGGTTAGGATATGTTTGACCTACATTTTGATTATTTGTATATTGGTTATTTGACCCCTCGTTATAATTATTCTCATTCATAGATATTCTCCTATTCTAGTATTAAGTATAATATTTTTTATATACTTTTGTCAATAATACTACTATTATTTTTAACAAAAAAATGAAAAATAAAAAGGAAATTTTTAATTTCCTTTTATATACAATTTATCATTGTTAACATCTATGTTAATTGTACTATTATATTTTATTTCATCATTGATAATCGCTTTAGAGATTAATGTTTCTAAATTACGTGAAACATATCTTTTAATTGGACGGGCTCCAAATGATTCATCATAAGAATTATTAATAATATAATCTTTTGCTTTATCAGATAATTCTATTTTTATTTTTTTATCTGATAATCTATCTTCAATATTTTTAATAATCTTATCTAATACATTATATATAACATCTTTTGATAATGAATTAAATATAATTATTTCATCAATTCTGTTTAAGAATTCTGGTTTAAAATAATTTTTTAATTCTTGTGTTACTAGTTCCTCACTATTTTCTTTATTATCTAATATATAATCACTTCCTAAATTAGAAGTCATTATAATAATAGTATTTTTAAAATCAACTGTTCTACCTTGAGCATCTGTAATACGTCCATCATCTAATATTTGAAGTAGTATATTTAAAACATCTTTATGAGCTTTTTCTATTTCATCAAATAATACAATGCTATATGGATTTCTTCTTACAGCCTCAGTAAGTTGTCCACCTTCATCATAACCTACATAACCTGGAGGAGCTCCTACAAGTCTTGATACTGTATGAGCTTCCATGTATTCACTCATATCAATGCGTACCATATGTCTTTCATCATCAAATAATTCATAAGCTAGTGTTCTAGCAACTTCAGTCTTTCCTACTCCAGTAGGTCCTAAAAAGATAAATGAACCAATAGGTCTATTTGGGTCTTTAATACCAGCACGTGCTCTAATAATTGCATCACTTACTAATTTTAATGCATTATCCTGACCCATAACTCTTTTTTTCATATTAGTTTCAAGATTAATTAATTTTTCTTTTTCTCCACCAACTAATTTAGTAACTGGAATATTTGTCATTTTAGATATTACTGATGCGATATCTTTAACATCAACTGTATCAGATAATATCTTAGATGAATCTAGTTTTCGAAGTTCTTCTAACTCATTTTCTAGTTTAGGTAGAACTCCATGTCTTAATTTAGCAGCACTTTCTAAATCATAATTATTTTCTGCTGTTTCTAATTTAAATTTTGTTTCTTCTATTTCTTTTTTCTTATTTTTTATTTGTTCATTTATTTGTTTTTCATTTTCCCAATTTTTTCTTAAAACTTCTTCTTTTTCTTTTAATTTATCTAATTCTTCTTTTAATTTAACTACTCTATTTTTAGATATTTCATCTTTTTCTTTTTTAATAGCTTCTAATTCTATTTTTTTCATCATAATTGTTCTAGTTAATTCATCTAGATTCTCTGGTACTGAATCCATTTGAACTTTAATAGATGCACATGCTTCATCTATTAAATCAATAGCTTTATCTGGTAAAAATCTATCTGTT
Organism: uncultured Bacillota bacterium; assembly: GCA_900313725.1. Taxonomy (GTDB): domain Bacteria; phylum Bacillota_I; class Bacilli_A; order RF39; family UBA660; genus OMSK01. Next base: position 7,586 of record OMSK01000052.1, read on the forward strand.
ATATATCTATCTGAATATGTAGCAGCCGCAATCAAAGCATTATCCTTAATATTAACACCATGATATACTTCAAATCTTGGTTTTAGTCCACGAAGAATAGTAATCGTATCTAATACTGTTGGTTCTTTAACTTGAACACGTTGAAATCTACGTTCTAGTGCGCCATCTTTTTCAATATATTTTCTATATTCATTTAATGTGGTAGCACCTATTAATTTTATTTCACCACGAGCAAGAGATGGTTTTAACATATTAGAAGTATCTACTGTTCCTTCACCACTTCCAACTATCATATGTATTTCATCAATAAACATGATAATTTTTCCTTCACTTTCAGTAACTTTTTTAAGTACTGCTTTTAATCTTTCTTCAAATTCACCTTTATATTTAGCCCCTGCGATTAATGAACCCATGTCTAATTCCCAAATAGTTTTATCTTTTAAAGAATCAGGTACATCTCCTTTTACTATACGAGCAGCAAGTCCTTCTACAATAGCAGTTTTACCAACACCTGGTTCACCTATTAATACAGGATTGTTTTTGGTTTTCCTTGATAGTATTCTCGTAATCTCTCTTATTTCTTCGTCTCTGCCTATTACTGGATCGACTTTTCCATCTTTGACATTTTGAGTAATATCACGACCAAAACGTTCTAATACATTTGTCATATCTTCCATTTGCATACTATTCACCTCCATTTAAAAAAAGTATACAAATATACTTCTTTCTAACTGATATAATTATACTACAATTTATTAGCACTGTCAAGATATGAGTGCTAATATAATGTAAAAAAATATATATGGCTGCCTCTGTTAGATTCGAACTAACGATAATGGAGTCAGAGTCCACTGCCTTACCACTTGGCCAAGAGGCAAACACATATATATAATATCATAAAATTAATTATTCGACAATTTCTTGTTCTAAAACTAAATCAATATCATATTGTTTTTTTACTTTTTCTTTTATTTCTTTTATTAATTTAACAATATCTTCTCCTGTAGCATGATTATAATTAACTATAAAATTAGCATGTTTTTCTGATACTTTTGCTCCTCCTATTTCTTTTCCTTTATATCCAATATCTTCTATTAGTTTACCAGCAAAATTATCTTTAGGATTTCTAAATACAGAACCTGCTGAAGGAAATTCTAATGGTTGAGACATTAATCTTCTTTTTTTTCTATCCTCAATTACATCAAGTATTTCTTCTTTTTCTCCGTGTTTTAATATAATAGTTGCTTCTAAACATATATATCCAGGATTTTCTTTTAAGAATGATGTTCTATAATGATAATTTAAATCATGATTATATAATTTTTTTATTTCTAAATCAGGTGTAAGAACTTTTATTGATTCTACAATATAACCCATATCACTTTTATAAGCACCTGAATTATTGAATACTGCTCCTCCTACTGTACCAGGAATTCCTGTTGCGAATTCAATTCCAGTTAAACCCATTCTACACAATTTAGTCGCAAGTTTTATTAAATTATATCCTGCTCCTACAGTTACTTTTGTATCTTTAATTTCTAGTTTATCAAAATGATCTAGTTTTATTAATACACCATCATAATCTTTAGTAAATATTAGATTAGCTCCCCCACCTAATATTTTATATTTTATATTATTATCTTTTAAATATTTTATTAATTTAATAAGTTCATCTACATTCTCAGGGTATGCCATATAAGCAGCATTTACATCTAATCTATAAGTTGTAAACTTTGATAGATTAACATTTTCATTAATTTTTATTTTTTTAATAGCTAATTTTTTCATATTACTTCCTATCTACGAGTTTTTTTAACTCATCATATATTTTAGTAGCACTATCGTTAATGCTCATATCTTTTAAATTTTTCTTAATAGTTTTGATTTTTTCTTCATCATTAATAAGATTATCTATTGTTCTTACTAAGATATCTCCTTTTAAATCTTTTTCTTCAACAATTAAAGCAGCATCTTTATTTATTAAATCCATCGCATTTTTAAATTGATGATTTTCTGTTACATAAGGACTTGGTATTAAAATACTAGGTATTTGTAAAGATATTATTTCACTTAATGTTGATGCGCCTGCTCTTGATACCATAATATCGGTTTTTTTCATTATTCTTGTCATATTTTCAATATATGGTACTACATGTACATTTGTTGGAAATTTCTTATTTTTTATTTCGTCATATGATGAAGTACCTGTTACAAATAATATTTCGTATTCTTTATTATTAAATAATGACATTGTTTTAAGTAAAAATTCATTTATTTTAGATGATCCAAGTGATCCCATAACAAATAATACTAATTTTTTCTTTTCATCTAAATTAAATTCTGATTTCTTAGCTGGTTTTACATTAATCGCATTTTCACTACAAGGATTACCAGTAAAAACAGTTTTACCTTTTGGAAATTTTTCTTCTGATGAAGCAAATGAGATTGCAATTTTATCAGCAAATCCACTTATAAATTTATTTGCTTTTCCAGGAAAACTATTTTGTTCATGTATAAAAGTTTTATATCCTAATTTATGTGCTGAATAAAGAACTGGTCCTGTTACATATCCACCTACTCCTATTACAACATCAGGATTAAAATTTTTAATTAAGCTTTTACATTTTTTTCTTGCTTTAAAAAAGCATCTTAATGTTTTAAAATTTTTAAAAATATTTTTACGATTAATACCATATATTTCTATAGATTCAAATGGAATATTATATTTTGGAATAATGTCCTTTTCCATTCTATTATGTGTTCCTATATATAAGAATTCACTATTAGGTTCTTTTTCCTTAATTTTATTAATAATGCTTAATGCTGGATATATATGTCCTCCAGATCCACCTGCACTTATAACAACTCTCATATAATCACCTACTTCATTATATCAAATTATATTCTTTTTTTAAATAGAAAATGAATAAAAAAAGGAAAACCATAACACTATAGTTTTCCATGTATTAATAAATAATACACTATATTATATGATTAATATTGATTATTTTAACCTTTTATGATAATATTTTAATGTAGGTGATAAGATGAATCCAAAAATGAAGATACTAATTCCTAATATATTAACACTAACAAGAGCTGTTTTTAGTCCAATTGTTATAATTCTAGCAGTGTGTAAAAATTATAAAATTGCTTTAGTATTTGCGATAATTGCCGCAATTACTGATTTATTTGATGGTAAATTAGCAAGACGTTGGAATACAGTTACAGAAACAGGAGCTAAATTAGATGCTTTATGTGATAAAATATTTTCAATTAGTTTAACAATATGTTTAATTACTAAATTTAAGATGTTTATACCAATATTAATATCTGAATTTATAATTGGATTATTCAATTTATATATTTTTTCAAAATCAAAAACTTGTAATACATTAATGATTGGTAAAATTAAATCAACTATTTTATTTACAACAATTGTAGTTGGATACTTTGCATTATTTAATAAAATTGATAATATTTTACTTGGATTTATATTTATGACAATAAATATTCAGGTATTAACAATAATTAGTTATGTTATTTCTTATTATGATAATGTTAAAAATAAAGAAGTGGAAGAATCTATAGTAAATGATAAATCTAATACACGATCAAAAGTATTTGATATAGAAGAATATGAAAAACCTAAAGAAGTTGATATTGAATCAGATACTAAAGTCTTAGATACAATACAAGATATATTTAAAGATGAAAAAAAAGGTAAATCAAAAAAATCAGGAAAATAATCCTGATCTTTTTATTTATATGGATTTGTTGGAGTTCCATCACCTGTAAGTGATGTGTTTACTGTTAGATATAACACTGGATATACATGAAATAATTTAGAATTTGGTTCATCAGTATTTTTTATTGTATTATTTTCTACATACCATTGTTTATTATCATTTGTTGTATTAATTAACCAAAAGTTTTTACTTGTTGTTAAATATGAAGTACAATCATTTGATGAATAACAATTTTTATCTAACGAGGCATCTAAATAATCACCCATTGTAAGTAACCCAATTGTATGAAATTCACTGCTTTGTTTTTCAACTGATTTTATTGTTTCAGTCGAATCTAGTTTATCTATCTTTCCAGTATTCCATTTAGAATTTGTTTTAATTAAATCCTTGAAGCTTTCATATGTAGTACCACTATCATAAAATCTATTAACATAAGTAAATAATCCTTCTGGTGTTACAGGTTGAATTTGATCTTTTAAAGTAACAGCTTTTATCATATTAGTACTCTTATCAATACTAACTATTCTCCAATCTGCTGTATTACCATTTAAGCTTAAATAATTATTTGGATTTGTTCCTCTATATACATATGAATCAGTTGTTTCATATAATCCATCAGTATTTCCAGTTACTTTAATGTCTTCATTATTTAGTATTGTTTCTACTAATGGAGTAACTAAATTTTGTGTACATGTTTCTGTATATTTAAACTCATATTGATTTTTTGAATTATTATATGTTACTTTGACATATCCTGATAATTCTTCTTTTGTTCTAGGATCTTTTATTTTACCTTTTTCAATATAGTTATTTTCTTGTAAAGTTGGAATATCAATACATAATGTATTTAAATGATATTTATCAACATCATTATGTTCCAACATGTATTTTTCACCAGCTTTTTCTAAATCAGATATTAAATTTTCATATAATGTTTTTTTAGAATTTTGTATTTTATCAGTTACAACTTTAAATACTAATGTTGATACTATTGCGATTAAAGCAATAACAGAAATTAATTCTATTAATGTAAATCCTTTTTTATTCATTTTTACCATCCTCCACATATCGTGATTTTAGTTTTAATGTTATTTCAGTATCTTTATTTATTTTTGTACCAGCTGATATACTTTGCTCGTATACATATCCATAACCTTCAAAATGATATTTAACACTTAATAAATCTAAAACTTTTTTTACTTCAGATCTACTATATCCATTAAATGAAGGAATTTCTATATCCGAACTATTTGTTAGAAGAATTACCCTATCTTGAGAAGTTATTTTAGTATTACTATTTGGATATTGTTTAATTATTTTATCTCCACTACCTAATACTAATGTTTTAATTCCATTTTCTTCTAATTTTTTTATTATTTCTTCTTTATTTTTATTTGTATATGATTCTACTAAAAATTCTGATTTTTTTTCTGTTTTAACAGTACTAACTTGTTTGTATTTTGAAATACTAATCATAACATCTTTTACTGCATCAGATAATGTAACTGTAGCATTAACATTTGGTTTTTTTGTCATGGCATATATAATATATTCTGGATTGTTTTTAGGATACATCCCCGCGAATGATAATATGTAATTATCTTCAAGATATTTACCACGTTCGCTTATTTGCGCTGTTCCTGTTTTACCTATAATTTCAAAATCTTCTATTTTATATGCTTTACCAGTTGTTCCATTATCCGTACCATTAACAACATTATACATCAAATCTTTAATTTTATCTACTGTTTCTTTTTTAACTAATTGTTCAGATGGTTCAACCTTAGATTGATAATAAATTTTACCAGTATCTGATTCTACTATTTTATCAACTATGTGAGGTCTTAACATCTTACCATCATTTGCGATTATTGTAAGTGCTTGTAATTGTTGCATAGCAGTTGTTGATACACCTTGACCAAATCCTGCAGTAGCAACTTCTATTGGATAATTAAATTCTACCTTACCTGCTTGTTCTCTAGTTAGTTCTACACCTGTAGTTTTTCCAAAGCCATATTTCTTATAACATTCTCTAAGTTCTTTTTTATTTACTTTCTTTTGTATTAAATTAGCTATACCAACGTTTGAAGAATATTCAAATCCTTTATCATAACTAATTCTACCCCAACCTGTTTTATTCCAGTCATTAACTGTATCATCACCTATTTTAATATTACCTGATTCAAACATTTCTTCTCCATTATATTTTCCATTATCAATAGCACACATATATGTATATATTTTCATAGTTGAACCAGGTTCATATGTATATGTAACAAGTGGATTTTCATAATTTTTTATATTTCTTAAATTTGGATCAAAAGATGGTGTTGAAGTCGTCGCTAAAATATTACCAGTTTTTGCATCCATAACGGTTAACATCATCATTTCTGGTTCATATTTTTTCATAGCATCTGTAACAGCACTTTCAACAAATCTTTGAATATTTGAATCTATTGTTAAATATACATCATATCCATTTTCTGCTTCTTTATTTATTTCTTTTGTACCAGTTATTTTATAGCCATATCTATCTTGTTGATATTCTGTATAACCATCTTTACCTTTTAATAGATCATTATATTCAGCTTCTATTCCAAGTTCACCAGTTATTTCTTCTTTTGTTATTCTATCTCCATTTTCATCTTTATATGTTATTTCTTTATCTCTTGCATAACCAATAATGTATGATGCGAAATCTCCATTTGGATAATAACGTTTTTTTGTTTCAATAAAATCAATACCAGGTAATTCTAGTGCTTCTATTTCTTCTTTTTTTAATTGAGTTATTCCTCTACCTACATTTCCAAATTCTATTTGTTTCTTTTTATTTTCTTTTCCTTTTTTTAATTTATTTAAAAAATATTCTTTATCTTCATCCAATACTTGTGATAGTTTTTCTGCAGTCATTTCTATATCTTTTACATGTAATGGTTTTTTAGAATTTTTTGTTCTTCCTTCATCTAAATATGCGAATAAGGTATATGAACTTACATTTAAAGCAAGTGTTTCATTATTTTTATCATATATTGTTCCTCTATTTGCTTTTATGGTATATTTTACTGTATTACGTGATTTTGCAAATTGAGTCATATCTTTTCCATATACTTTTTTTGCAATTGATAAATATATCAATTGAATATATAGAACTACAAGAAAAAAAGAAAAGATTTTAAAAACTAATTTAGGTGTTTTCCATTTTTTAATTTTTATCTTTCCTTTTATCATATTAACCATCCTATCTATTTACAACGATAATGTTTTCATTATTATATTCAAGTCCCATATCAGTAGCGACAGTTCTAACTTTATCAAATGAAGTTAATTCATTTACTTTCATGCTTAAACTTTCATTTTTCTTTTCTTGTTCTTTAATATCATAATTCATTTTTTCTATACTCATATTTAAATGAGATATTCCTGCTCCTACAAAGACTTTTAAAACAAGTAAAAGAGCTAAACATAATGTAGCAGTGGTATATAATAATTTTTCACCTATTGTTAATCTTACTTTTTTATTTTTTGCCATATTATCTCTCCTTTACTCTTTCTATAACATGTAGTCTTGCACTACGTGATCTATTATTTTCTTCTAATTCTTCTTTTGAAGGTTTATAAGTACCAATAATTTTAAAATCTTTTTGATATTCTAATGGAATTACTGGTAATCTTTTTAAACTTTCATCTATTTCTGATACTTCTTTAAATATTTCTTTACATACTCTATCTTCTAATGAATGAAATGTTATAACACATATTCTTCCATTTAAGGCAAGTAAAGACAAAGCATCTCTTAATGATTTTTTAAATACATTTATTTCATCATTAACTTCTATACGAATTGCCTGAAATACCTTTCTAGCTGGATGTTTTTCTCTTTTGTATTTTTCAGGTACATTATTTTTAATTATTTCAACTAATTCTAATGTAGTTTCTATTGTTTTATTTTTTCTATATTCTACTATTCCTTTTGCTATACTTCTAGAATATTTTTCTTCTCCATATTCATAAAATATTTTTGTTAATTCTTCTTCTGAATAATTATTAACAACATATTTAGCATCTAACTCTTTTGTTGTATCCATACGCATATCCAAGTTAGCATCTTTATGAAATGAGAATCCTCTATAATCTTCATCTAACTGAGGTGATGAAACACCTAAGTCATAAAGTATTCCATCTACTTTAGAAACATTTCTATTATTTAATTCTTCTTTTATATTTACAAAATTGCTTCTTATTATTTCATAATTAGATGAAATATTTTTTAATTTTTCACTACTATGTTTTATAGCTTCATCATCTTGATCAAAAGCGTATAAAAAACCTTTAGGTATTTGTTTTAAAATTTTACTACTATGTCCTGCATATCCTAATGTACAATCAACGATTATACTTGAGTCATTTAAATTAAGTTTCGAGATTGATTCTTCTAGTAATACACTCTTATGCATTAAAATCATTTGAGAATAACTTATCTGCTATATCAGATAAATCATCTTCATTTTCTTTAATAAATGATTCCCAATTATTCTTACTCCAAACTTCTAAATGATCATCAACACCGAT
>OMSK01000053.1 GCA_900313725.1 uncultured Bacillota bacterium
AATCCATATCTCCAACATAGTCAGCTCCTGCTGCTTTTGCTGCTTCAGCTTGAGCACCTTTAGCCAAAACTAAAACTCTTTTAGTTTTACCAGTTCCATTAGGTAAAACTACAGCTCCTCTTAATTGTTGATCAGCTTTTTTTGTATCAAGATTTAATCTTAATGCAACTTCTACTGAACTATCAAAATTTGTAACAGATGTTTCTTTAACTAGTTTTATAGCTTCTTCTTTAGTATATAAAGTTGCTTTATCTACTTTTTTAGAAGCTTCTATATACTTTTTGCTCTTTTTCATTTTCTAACCTCCTTATGTGGTACAAGCGGATTATCCTTCCACATAGGTAACCCTATGATTAATCTTCTTCTACAGCAACGCCCATATTTTTAGCAGTTCCAGCTACAATCTTCATTGCATCTTCAACTGTATAAGCATTTAAATCTGGCAATTTAGTTTCTGCTATTTGTTTTAATTGTTCCTTACTTAATTTAGCAACTGTTTCATTAGCTCCCTTAGTAGAACCTTTCTTAATTCCTGTTGCTTTCTTAATTAAGAATGGAGTTGGTGGAGTTTTGATTACGAAATCGAAACTTCTATCTTCATAAACAGTAATTTCAACTGGTAATACATCTCCCATTTTATCTCTTGTTGCATCATTATATTTTGTACAAAATTCTTGTAAGTTAACACCTGCAGGTCCTAAAACTGTACCAACTGGTGGTGCTGGTGTTGCTTTTCCAGCTTCAATTTGAATTTTAATTACTTTTGATATTTCTTTTGCCACGAAAAACACCTCCTATATTATTTTTTCGCGAGTGGTTCTAATGCCTTAAGATCACTCTTAAGTGGTTTATTTATCCGCGCTCCCACTTTTTTATAGACTATAAAAACACATAGCCGTAATTAATATTAACACAAAATATTTGTTTTGTAAACATTTTTTCATTATTTTTTCAATAAAAAAAACTCGATATATTATATTCGAGTTCTTATCTACTATTCATTAAATGTTATCTATTTTTTTTATTTTTTTCTTTTCAATTTTTGAAATAGCTTTTTTTTCTTCTCTAGTTGCAGTATTATCAACTTTAGTTTGTAATGCGTATACAAGTCTTTCTCTTAAGCTATATAATTGTTCCATTTCTTCTTCTCTTTGTTTTTTAACAATATTTTCTTCTTTTATTTCATTAATTGTATCCACAATTTTTGCAAATGGATATTCTTTATCATAGTCATCACCACAATAATAATTTATATCTTTTGAACCACCACATTCTATAAACTCTTTTATAAATTGTTTTGTTTCTGAATCTAAATATGAATGATTATCAAATGCATATTTTATAGGAATATTAATATCTCTATTAAATTCTTTAGCAAATAAGAATGCTCTATAAGCACCTATATATGGGACTCCTTTATCTCTTCTATCTAATATTTTATACATTACGCAATCTAGTAATCCTTCTTTTCTTTCCATTTTATATACTAATTCTTTTATTGCCTTTTCGTCCCAGTCATTTAAACTCATACTAACAGCTTTATTTGTATTATTAAATTCATCAATAAACTTAAAAATATCTTTTATATGCATACCATTTATATTATCTACTTTAATATTCATATTAGTATGGTAATAAAAATCATCACTTATATCTCCACCATGATAAATATATCCGGCACGATTAACCCATAATTCGCTGCCAAAGCCTGACCCAGGAAAATTTACAAAAAGCATATAAGTTTCATATTTATTATGTCTTATTTTGAAAAAAATTTTTTCAGCTGGGTTAAGCGAATTTATAAATGCATGTGTATTATAAAATTCATCCCAATCTAAATCTTTTATATCAGAATTATCACCTAATAAAGTATTTACATATTGATTATTTTTAAACATTGCATTATTTGTTATTTCTTTATAATCATTTTCTGGATTAAATATTCCTTCAATAGTATAATATGGATATCTTAATTCATACCAAACTGCCATTTTTTCTATTAAATTTTTTGCTGTTTCTTTTTCATATTCAGTTTCTAAACTATTTAAATATTCATTAATTTTATTTATAAAAGGATTTCTTTTCTCTTTAAAAATATCAGTGTTTATTTTTTTTGTTTTAAATATCATGTTAAACCTCCTGATTGTTTATTATCTTGATCTTCTTCTTTCTTCTAATTCATATACTTCTTCTTGTAAATATATCATTTTCATTTTTAGTTCATGTTCTAGTATTTCTATTTTTTTAAGAAGTAAATTTATATATTTTTGATCTAAATATTTTCTATACTTATACTCTACAATTGATTTATATCTTTTTAAATCGTTATATGCTTCACTTAATCCTGTACCATCTTCTTCATCGTCATCCATTAAAGATATAATATAGTTTAAATAAAAATCTAATTTTCTTTTTACTTTTTTCTTTAATAATTTTTCAATAAATGATGGTTTAATTACAAGTAAGGAATTTACTTTTATACCTTTATATTTTATTGTGTTTTTAGGTGTAAATTTAAACCCATTTAATTTACTGTAATCTATATATACTTTTTCTCCATTATAAGCTTCTTTAACAATTGTATAAGTATTTTCCATATTAATCATCCTTCTTCAATAAATCTGGTCTTCGCATTTCTGTCCTTTTTATACTTTCTTCTTTACGCCATTTATTTATATTTTCATGATGTCCTGAAAGTAATACTTCAGGAACTTCCAATCCTCTATAAACTCTAGGTTTAGTATATACTGGATAATCCAATAAATTATTATTGAATGATTCATTTGTATACGAGTCTTTTTCAATTACTCCATCAATTAAACGCGCTACACTATCAGTTATTACCATTGCTGGTAATTCTCCACCTGTTAGTATATAATCCCCTATACTAATTTCCATATCTACAAAGTTTCTAATTCTTTCATCAAATCCTTCATAGTGTCCACATACAAGTATTAATTGTTTTTCTTCTTTTAATGAATAAGTAACTTGTTCATTATATGGTATTCCTTGTGGTGTCATAAGTATTACTTTAGAATCATCAGTCTTAAATGCTTCTATAGCATCTACTACCGGTTGGCACATAAGTACCATTCCTTCTCCACCACCAAATGGATAATCATCCACTCTATTATGATCTTGTTTTGTATAATCTCTTATATTATGGACATTTATTTCTATTAATTTATTATCTATTGCTCTTTTAATAATTGATGTATTTATAAATCCTTCAAACATTTCTGGAAATAAAGTTAATATATCTATTTTCATAATAATCCCTCTATTTCTTTTATATCTATTCTTTTATTATCTACATCAATTTTTTCTATAAATTCATCTATATAAGGAACTAAAGATCTTTTTTCATCTTTTTCTATAACTAGTATATCATTCGCAACATTTTTCATTATTTCTGTTACTGTACCTACTTCTTTATTATTAGAATATACTTTCATACCAATTATATCTTCATCTAATATTCCATCTATATTTAATTCTTCTTTATTTATATAAACATTCATACCTTTATATTTTAATACATCATTTATATCATTAATTCCAATGAAGGTAACCATATCATAATTTTTATGTACACGATAAGTATTAATTGTTTCTTTTATTTTATCTTTTCCTATATATAAATTGAAGCCATGTTTAAATACATCATTTTTGTATTTAAAATCAGATAATATTCTAACTTCTCCTTTAATACCATGAGTATTTACTAACCCGCCAATATATATATATTCCATAACACACCTACTTATCTAATTCATATAAAATGATACTTGTAGCAACCCCTACATTTAATGATTCACATGATTCATTCATATCTATATATAGGAACTCATCACATAAATCAGATATTTCTTCTTTAACACCATTTCCTTCATTGCCCATTATTATAGCAAATTTAGAATTTTTTTCAAGTGTTTTCAAACTTTTTCCATGATTTACATTTGTGCTTAATAATTTGTATTTTTCCTCTTTTAATTTAGGTACTATTTCTAATAAATCTCTTCTTATTATATTTATATGAAACATTAATCCTTGAGTAGCTCTTACTACTTTAGGATTATATAAATCTACAGTATCATTACTTAAAATTATAGTATCTATATTAAACGCTACTGCACTTCTAATAATAGTCCCTAAATTACCAGGATCTTGAATACCATCTAATATTAGTATTCTATTTCCTAATTCTTCTTTTTCTTCTATTTTATTACATACAGCCATTATATTTTGTGGAGTATCTAATTCACTTATATAATTAATAATATCATTTGTAACATACATTGTTTCTACATTAAGTGGTAATACAGTATCTTGTTCTAATATTAGTTCTTTAATCATACCACACTTAAAAGCTTCAAGTACTAAGTGTTCTCCTTCTACCAAGAAAAGATTTTCTCTATCTCGATATTTTTTTTGATTAAGTTTTTTAATATTTTTTATTTTATCATTATTCTTATTTGTATATAGCATATTATCACCAACAATATTTTATCAAATTATGAAAAAAAAAGAAATAGATATTTCTTTTTTAGGCAACTAAATTATTTTTTATTTTTGTCTTTATTTTAGTTTCTTCTCTTGATACTTTTACTTGAGTAAGTCCAAGTATTTTAGCAACCTCACTTTGACTAAGGTTATCTAAATATCTTTTATATATTATTTCTTTTTGTAATGGTGTTAAATTGGATAATTCTTGTTTTAATGCGATTAAAGTATTTAAATCCATACTATTATCACTAACAATATCATGATATGTTATTTCTTTTCCCTCATTATTTAATACTTCATCAATACTTGTTGTATTAGTTATACTTAAAGCATATTCTATATCTTGTTCATCTATTTCTAAAAATAATGATATTTCTTTTATAGTTGGTTCTCGATATAATTTTTGTTGTAATAAAGTTTTAGCTTTTTCTATAGAATTTTTTAATTTTATAACATTTCTTCCAACTTTAATATTTTTATCTTCTCTAACTAATTTACTCATTTCTCCATATATATAATTATATGCATATGTAGAAAATTTAGTGTTATGATTTTTATCATAATGCTTATATGCTTCAAGTAATCCTATAATTCCTGCTTGATATAAATCTTCTTTATTTTTATATCCTTCAAAATAATGTGTAAGTGAATGTATTAGATTACTATACTTTTCTATTTCTTCATTTGTCATATTCCTCCTATGCGACTTCAAAAGAAACTAATTCATTTTCTAATACATCAACATATTTTAATATGTGACTTTTATTTAACCTTTCTTTGATATTATCTATATTTGTAAAATATAGGCTACCCTTATTATTTTTAGTTAATTCATATGTATAGAACAACAAATTAATTCCTTTTAAATCAATTTGTTTTACTTTTTCTAGATTTAATACTACTTTTTTTATTCCATTTATTTTAATTAGATCATTTATATCTTCACTATAAATATCACATGTTTCTTTTGTTATAACACCACTTATTCTTATAAAAAGTATCCCCTTCCTAAATTCTAGACAAGTATTAATTTTAATCACCTCAATGGTAATTTAACACAAATACTCATATATTTATATCAATACGACAAAATTAGAAATAATATTCATTCGACATTATGTATCAGAATTATTTTTATTCTTAATATATTCTCTTAGCATTTTAGTTAGTGCTCTCTTTTCTATTCTAGAAACATAACTTCTAGAAATATTTAATTGTTTAGCAATTTCTTTTTGAGTTAATTCATCACTATTATTTAATCCATATCTTTTAATAATTATTTCTTTTTCTCTGTCATTTAACACTTTAAAATATTCTTTTATTAATCCCATATTATCTTTATTGTGAATATCTAATGCATAATCTGGTTTAGGAGTTTTTAAAATATCCATAAAAGTTATTTCATTACCATCTTTATCATAACCAATAGATTCATTTAAACTTATATTTTTATTATTCTTTTTATCGGTTCTAAAATACATTAATATTTCATTTTCTATACATCTAGCACAATAAGTAGTTAGTCTTGTTCCATGACTATTTGAAAAACTATCTACTCCTTTTATTAATCCGATTGTTCCAATACTTATTAAATCATCTACATCTTCACGTTTATGATCATATTTTTTTACAATATGCGCAACTAATCTTAGATTGTGTTCTATTAATTTATTTCTAGCTTCTTTATCACCTAAAAATGTTTTTTTAACATATTCATCTTCCTCTTCTTTTGATAAAGGATCAGGAAAAACATTATTTGAATAAGCTGCTGTAAAGATATAAAAATCTTTAAATAAATAAGATATTAATTTTTTTAACATACTACCACCAATAAATTATATGCAAAAAAAAGATTCATTTTAAAATGAATCAAAATT